>JBKPQD010000290.1:0-6740 GCA_046733915.1 Chloroflexota bacterium | reverse complement strand
TCGGCGGGCGTCCCCTGGCGGACGATCTCTCCCTCGTGCAGGATCAAGATCCGGTCCGCAAGCGTGAATGCCTCCTCCTGGTCGTGGGTCACATAAATTGCCGGAATATTTGATTGGTGCAAGATGGTTCGCAGTTCATTGAGCAAGCCTTCACGCAAGGTTCTATCCAGGGCACCGAGCGGTTCATCGAACATCAACAGGCGTGGACGGGTTGCCAGAGCACGGGCGAGAGCCACACGTTGTTGCTCCCCGCCGGATAAATCTGTGACGCGGCGGGTGCCAAACCCGGGCAAATTAACTGTTTCCAATGAATTGGTTACACGCTGCGCAATTTCTTCTTTGGATAAGCGCCGCATCTTCAAACCAAATGCCACGTTTTCATTGACGTCGAGATGAGGAAACAGCGCGTAATCCTGAAAGACCAAGCCAAAATCCCGGAGATGAGCAGGAGTGGAAGTGAGGTCCATACCGTCGAATGAGATAGAACCTGAGTCTGCCGGCTCCAAGCCAGCGATGATCCGGAGCAGAGTGGACTTACCGCTTCCTGATGCACCGAGCAGACAGATCGTTTCGCCTGTGTCCACTTTGAAGGAGATATCGGTGAGCAGCGGCTTGTCGTAATACGTTTTGAAGATGCGATGAACTTCGAGCATCAAAATTCTCCAGAGTTGGGCAGGCGAAACTTTTCGATGAGCAAAATGCTGATTAGTGTGAGAACCATCAAAATGGTTGCCATGGCCATGGCTTGACCGTAATTCAAGCCTCCCGGCTGTGAAAGGAAACGTTGAATGGCAACCGGAATCGTTGGATATTCAGGGCGAGAGATCAAAAGCGTTGCCCCAAACTCACCCAGTGAAATCGTAAACGCAAATGTCGCCGCCGAAAGAGTCGCGCGGCGTAGAATCGGAAGGTCGATAGTTTTCCAAACTTCCCAGGGAGAGGCGCCAAGTGAAGAGGCGGCTTGACGCAGCCGGTGTGGGATAGATGCAATCGCTGGCTGAAGCGTCCGGATAACAAACGGCAGGGCAACGAGCGAATGGGCAAATGGAACCAGTACAGGCAATGTGAGCCAGGCACCAAAAGAAATAATGAAACCGAAGCCCAGCATGACCGCCGAGGAACCAAGAGGCAGCATAATGAGCGGATCGAGGATCCTTTCGAGCCGCGTTGGCTTGGCAAGGGCAAAGGCAGCAGGAAAACCCAGGGCAAGAGAAATGATAACTGTGGCTGCTGCGTATCCAAGTGAGTTGAAAGTGGCCCGGATAGGCGGAACATAAAATACCGAGCCGCGGCGGTTGATAAAAAGCTCCCTGTAGTAGTCAGTTGTAAGCCCATATTGAACTTCACCGCGCTGACCGCGGTCTGCTTCGAGGCGGAAGAAGGAACGGATAGGAAGAGATACCAGCGGAAGCAAAAAGAATAATGTGAGCAGCAAGCTGAATCCCGACACAAACATTTTTTGTTTAAGAGTCTTGGGTTGGACAAGCACGGAGCGCGGGGTGAGCTGCATCACAGAACGCGAGACGAAGAATGTGTAGAGGACAGAAAAGATGATGGTGCAAATCAGCTGAATCACCGCTAACAGGGCGGCGAGCGGAAGATTGGGGAGTTTTAGAATACGCAAATAGATTTCTACTTCGAGCGTCGCAAATTGCGCCCCCCCCAGTAATAGGATTACGCCAAAACTGGTGAAATCGAATAGAAATACGAGTAATGACGCGGCAAGCAGGGACGGTCGAAGTAAAGGAAGAATCACCTCCCACCAGACGCGCCAAGGGCTCGCCCCTAGGGAGCGTGCGGCTTGTTCAAGTTTTGGATCGAAGCTTGAGAGGGCATTTCCTACTACGCGGATCATGATGGTCGTGTTGTAGAAAACATGGGCGATCAGGATTGCTGTCAGTGTTCCGATGAAGTTGACAGATACATAAGGAAAGAGAGTGTGGATCAATCCACGCGGCCCGAGTAGCGCACTAAACCCCGCCGCAACGACGACCGTCGGAAGCATAAACGGAACGGCAGTGAGAGCGCGCAAAAGAGACTTGCCGCGAAACTCATAGCGAGCAAAAAGATATGCAGCTGGCAGTCCAAGGAATAGGGTCAGAAGGGTAGAAAGAATCGCCTGGTAGAGAGTGAAAAGCAAAATATGAGCAGCAAGTACAAAATTACTGCTCGTAAGCGTATGAACGTTAAAAGTCAGAGCCAGAATTCGGTAAAGAGGGTAGAAAAACGCGATCGAGAGAAAGAGGAGCGGCAGCAGCCAAAGGAGAAGACGAGCATGCATAGATGGGTATACAGGCGCAGAAGTAACCATCGTAGAGTGCCGACGTGGTGAAATCCGATGATTTCTTTCCATGTATACGATCGGCCTGCTTACTTGATCACCACATCGGTCCACGCCTGGATCCAGGCGTCCCGTTTTTCGGCAATGATCTGCGGGTCTAACGTAGCACTCTGGGTGGGAACCTGCGAATATTTGGTAAATGCCTCTGGCAGGGCAGCATTTGGATTGACGGGATAGACAAACATCTGGGCCGGCATATCTTCCTGGAATTGTTTGCTGAGCATAAAATCCACGAATTTTTCAGCGAGTGCGCGCTGCTGGGTCCCTTTAAGAATGCCGACAAATTCGATTTGGCGGAAGCAGGTATCAGGTCCGACCAGGGAAGCGGTGGGCGCGTCGTCCAATTTCTTTTCTGAAAAAATGACTTCCGCCGCGGGAGATGTGGCGTATGAAACCACCAGGGGCTGCGGTCCATGACCGGAAGAGCCGCTGAAGTTTGTATAGTAGGCTGTTTCCCAGCCATCGACAACCACCAGACCGTTCTCTTTTAACGACCTCCAATATGTGGGAAATGAATCACCGAAATGAGCGATCGTTGCCAGCAAAAAGGCAAGCCCCGTGGAGGAGGTTGCCGGGTTTTCGACCACGAGCAATCCTTTGTACCCAGCTTTCAATAGATCTTCGAGGGTTTGTGGAACGGCTAAATTCTTATCTGCAAAATACTTCTTGTCATAGTTAATGCACACATCACCGTAATCAACCGGGATGGCACGGTTGGAGGCATCAAGCTTAAATTCGGCGGGAATGTCATTCAGCGTGGGCGATTGATAGGGCTCATAAATATCGGAAGTGAGCGCACGCGAGAGAAACGTGTTATCCACGCCGAAGAGAACGTCGGCAAGAGGCGCATTCTTCGTCAGGATAGCTTTGTTCAAGACTTCGCCCGCGTCCCCGCTTTGCAGGAATGTGACCTTGACATCATTCGCTTCTTCGAATGCTTTGACCACATCTTCACTGACCGCGAACGAATCATGGGTCATTACGGTGAGAGTTTGAGGAACGGCAGTGGCCGGCGAAGTCGCCGTTGCGCGTGGGGAGCAAGAGCTAATCAACCACACGAGAGAAGTAAAAAATAGGGTTAGTTTTTTCATGTGCACCTGTTTATTGTAGCTATTCAACTTATGACCGGCGATGGACGATGAGCAATTGTCCGGATCCAATCGAAACAGAAGCGGTATCGTCGATCATTTCGTTGCTGATACCGCGTGTTTTATCAGGATAAAGCGTCTCGCTTCGGAGCACCCATTTGAGACGTTTGGTCTGGATCTCAGTTACCGGACCCTGCCAGGGAATCAGGGAGACGATATCACCATTCTTTCCATGGACCTCGGCTTGGGCCCGGCATAAGAGGATTTCCTCAACCCCGTCATCGAGCCGGACATCGAAGCCTGCAAGACGAGAGTCGCTGAGGAGCGTAATATTTGCGAGCGTTTGATCCAGGCGACCACCGAGAGCAGCAACAATAAGAATCTTTTGAGGATTTAATTTGATTGCCCACTCCATCGCCAACTCAAGATCGGTCGCGTTCTTATCCCGTGGATAAGCAGTGATATTGACACCCTCCTCTCGAAATTTCTCTATCAGGCTTGGGTCCGCCGAATCCAGATCGCCAACAATGAGATTCGGTTTGATGCCAAGCGTTAGGGCGTGCCGCGTGCCGCCGTCGGCGCAGATGATGTAATCATCGTTCTGAATGAGAAAACGTGCTGTCGTGAGATCCGGGAGTTCGCCGTTGGCGAGGATAATGATTTGCTGCAAAGAAAAATCCTCCGAGGGCGGAGGATCAGTATGAATGAGTATATGTTCCCTCCGCCAGCATGATCTGGATCAGGTGTTGCGGGTCGAGCGTTTGACGCTCCTCTCAGCCCGTTGTTGCGCGGGCACCCCGTTGAATTGTTGGTAATACTATACTCCAAAATTACAGGCTGTCAATTCAAAAATGGAGGGACAGGCAGCTACCCATCCTTACAAAGACTATCGTACGCGGCGGCGCCATTCTTCTTTCATCTGCAATTCACGCGGACTCGATCCCGACTCCAGAGCCAAGAAATCAATGAGCAAGCGATTAAATTTCATGGTCTCATCGATCATCGGAAAGTGGCCGGAACCTTCCAGCTCCATTTGATGGGTCATGGTCGAGATTGAATCGTCCTCATCGGGCGTGGTGATCGCTTCGTCCTTATCTCCGTATACCAACAGACAAGGAATGTTCAAGCTTCGGAAGCTGGTAAAGATATTGTTCGCCTGCAAGGCAGCCATCGAGGCAGAGATCGCCTGCGGGTCTGCTTTGACAGCATCCACCAGGGCTGCCGTTGCTTCTGCAGAGCGGCCGGACAGCCAATCGGTCAATTCACCTGGCGCGGCTGTCCGCAAACGAGCGTTGACCGCGGCATAGTCCAGCGGACAACTTACCGCCATGAGACGGTCCACACTTTTGGGGAAACGAGTGGCAAAGCACATGCCGACGAGGGCACCCAAGCCATGACCGACCAATGCGATCTTGCCAATTCCCATTTCCATGAGAAAACGATCGATCAGCGATGCCTGCTGTTCGATGGAATAGTTCAACACATTATGAGCAGTATCCCCGAAGCCCCATAGATCCAGCGCGTAGGCGCGGAACGAAGTTGAGGCGACTTGCATGGAGGCGATCCAATACCGCCAGGAGCCGACCCAGCCGTGCAGGAAGATGACGGGACGACCGCGTCCCAACACCTCATAGTGCACAATGGAGCTATCCAGAAGAATTGCGCTCAAGAGTTACTTTCCAAATTTTGCGAGAATCGTCTTGACGCGTGAGGTAAGTTGGTCCGGGGCAAACGGTTTCAACAAATAGTCTTCGGCGCCCACGTCCAGACCTTGCTGGATTTCCGCTTCCTGCCCTTTGGCAGAGAGGAAAACAATCGGGATATCCTGCAATTCCGGGTTCAGTTTCATGATCTTACATGCTTCATAGCCAGTCATACGCGGCATGCGAACATCCATGAGGATGAGATCGGGGTTGATATTCGGAGCCATTTCCACCGCTTCCTCGCCATTGGCTGCTGCAAACACTTCGTACCCGGCGAAGCGTAACGTAAACGCCACCAGGTCTCGAATATCTCGTTCGTCTTCCGCGATCAAAATCTTTGCCATTTATGCCTCATTGAGATTCGTAGACAGGCAGCGTAAAGGAAAAGGTACTTCCTTCACCAGGGATGCCGGTACTTTTCATCCAGATGCGACCCTTGTGCATGTCCACAATTTGTTTAACGATGGAAAGACCCAATCCAGTTCCCGGCGTTGCCAGAACCAGCGGATGCTCGCCACGATAAAAGCGCTCAAATACCCGGTCCTGGTCTTCCAGCGAGACCCCTACCCCGTTATCCTTCACATCCACCTGGACTTCATGTCCACCGTTCAGCGGCTGGATGTTCACCAGGATGGTTCCATTTTCAGGAGTGTAGTGGTAGGCGTTATCCATAAGATTGCCAAGAATCTGGCGAACACGTTCGACGTCGCCATACACGCGCGGGAGTTTCTTGGGTGCTTCGAGCGAGAGTGCCATCGCTTTGTTTTCTTCCTGCGAGCGGCGCAAGACATCTCCCATGACATCCTCGGCAATCTCGCGCAGATCGAGTGCCTGCGGCGACAGGGTAACACGTCCCGATTCGATACGTGACACATCCAGCAGGTCGTTGACGAGGATATTCAGACGTTCCGTATTGTTCTTGACAATGTTCAGGAAGTGCGTCTGATTCTCGTTCAGGGCACCGGCTGCGCCCATCAGCAGGACATCGACATAGCCGCGGATGGAAGTCATCGGCGTACGGAGCTCATGACTGACGGTGGCAACAAACTCCGATTTCAGGCGATCCACTTCGACCTCATGGGTAATATCGCGGAAAATGGAGACGGTGCCCAGGAAATCGTTCTGCAAAATTACCGGTGCAAGGTGCACCAGAATAATACGGCCATTTTCGAGGTCAATTTGTTCCGCGTAGGTATCACCCTGCTCATATCCGCCAGGCAAATCCGACCAGTCACGGATTGTCTGCATCCACGCGCCGGCAGATTTGCCAAAGAGCCCACCAAATACATCCAAAGATTGGCCTACGAGGCGGTCTGCTTCCAAGCCTAAGATATTCTCGGCTGACTGGTTGAGGAAGGAAATACGGTTATTTGCACCGGTGACAAGCACGCCATCGGCTACGGCTTCTAGGATAGCCTGGGAGCGGCTTGCATCTTCTTGCTCGCGGCGCAGCATACTGCCAAGGCGCTCAGCTTGATCACGAATCAGCTCGTACAAATGCGCATTATTGATCGCCACTGCAACCTGACCCGCAATGGCTTTCACGAGACCTAATAATTCCGCACTGAAATAGTTCGGCTTACGATGGTAAATCATCAAGGCACCGAT
>JBKPQD010000289.1:0-4543 GCA_046733915.1 Chloroflexota bacterium | reverse complement strand
ACGACAGACAGCCCGTCAATCTTGGGCTCCACAACAAATTTGGCGCGTTCGACACGGTCATCGATACGGATGACGCGCTCGTACCAGCCGTGGGCATCGTCCGGGCCGAAAGCATTTGCCAGGGACAGGATCGGCGCGGGGTGACGGACCTTATCGAAACGGTCGGCAGGCTTGGCTCCAGCGCGAAGCGTGGGTGAATCCGGTGTGACCCAGTCGGGGTGATCGGCCTCGATCTTTCTTAATTCAGCCAATAATTTGTCAAATTCCACATCGCTGATGACGGGTGCATCCAGGACGTGATAGCGGTAATTGTGAAAATGGATCTGTTGTTTTAATTCTTCATACCGGGATTTTGTGCTCATAACTTAATTATAGCCGAATCAAATTTGCTTGGTGGATCGATGATTGAAAATTTTGGCCGGAGTTGTATAATAGTTCGTACACAAGGGAGTTTCTTAACGGGCTAGTTTACTAGCACGAAATATGCTGATCAGGAAACCCGAAGATGTTCGGATTTACTCTTTATAAGGTCAGCACAGGAGTTCGTCGGTGCATTTTCAATACACGCCCTATATTCTGCCTCTTATCCTGTCAGCCATTATTGCTGGCATTGTTGCATTGTACGCCTGGGAACGACGCGCTACTACCAGTGGAGGAATGGCGCTTGCCCTGCTCTCTCTGGCGTGTGCAGAATGGTCACTGGGATACGCGCTGGAGATTGCAGGTGTTGACCTAACCACCAAGATATTCTGGGCAAAAAGTCAATATATTGGCATCGGTTCGCTGCCGCTTTTATGGGTGATTTTCGCCTATTCTTATTCCACCCAAGGCAACCGGCTGACGAATCGCAATGTTACCTTGTTATCGATTGTGCCGATCATCACTCTGATCCTGGCCTTTACAACAGAGTCACATGGTCTCATCTGGAAAGACTTCCAGGTCCAGAGGGCGGGTACATTTTCGGCACTTGAGGTCACGCATGGTTTCTGGTTTTGGGTCAACTTGATCTATGCCTATATTCTCCTTTTGGCGGGGACGATATTTATTATTCAATCGCTTTATCGAACGAAAGGTTTGTTTCGCAGGCAGAACGTCGTTCTTTTGATTGCGGTTTTAACCCCTTGGGTTGGAAATCTGATTTATGTAACCGGCTCCTCTCCTATCCCTAATTTAGATATCACACCGTTCGCCTTTACGATCAGTATGGTTGTTTTCGCTTTGGGCATCTTTAGCTTCAAATTGGTGAATCTGGCACCTGTCGCCCGTGATGTTGTGGTTGAGAAAATGGCGGACGGCATGATTGTGCTGGACGCAAAGGGCAACATTGTCGATATCAATCCGGCTGTACAGATGGCGCTTGGCCTAAAGGTATCACAGGTGATCGGTCAAGGAGCGAGAGAAGTGTTCCATGCCTGGCCTGCTTTAGTGGAGCGATATGCGAACATGCAAGAGGCACAGGATGAAATCGGGTTTGGCGAGGGTGAATCGCAAACGTGGTTTGAGCTGCGTATGTCACCGCTGGTCGACAGCCGCAGTCGCCTGCTGGGACGCGTAGTGACCGTCCGCAATATCACGGAAAAAAAACGGGCGGAAGAAGCCCTGCGCCTCAACGAAGAGAAGTATCGCAAAATCTACGAAAACGTGGCAGATGTGATTTACGAAACGGATAATCAGGGTCATCTCACCTCGATCAGTCCCTCGATCACAAAGCGCGGAGGTTACCGGCCGGACGAGTTGATTGGACACAGCGTGACGGAATTTTTTGTCTTTCCGGAGCAACATACCGCCCTGGATGCGCTGATGACCGAAAATGGCTCGGTCAATGACTTTGAAGCACTTTTCCGACATAAGAATGGAAACCACTTATTCGCTTCGATTACAGCACATATCCTCTTTGACGCAGACGGACACCCTGTCGCCACGGAAGGGGTCCTGCGCGATATCACGGAACGCAAACAGGCAGAAGAACGCATCCGACAGATGAACGCTGAATTGGAGCGCCGTGTTATGGAGCGCACGAGTGAACTTCAAGAGAGTAATGCTTATCTGACCTCTTTAATAGAAACCTCTATTGCCCTGAATAAAAGCCTAGACCTGAATGAAATCCTTGATCGCATTCTCGTTCAGGCTCACAAATTGATTCCAGCGCAGGGGCTAAATGTTATGTTCGTCGAGGGACAGTATGCCTCCATCGTCCGCCGCATCGGTTACGAGGGTCTCGAAAAGATCGAACAGAGTTTGTTGGATTTCCGTTTCCCCATCTCGTGGCCCACATTCCATCAAATGTATATCACACACAAAAGTATCTACATTGCCGACACTGCCAAGGAGATAGGATGGCAAGAAGTTCAGGGGGCAGAATGGGTGCGCTCCTGTATTGGGGTTCCTTTAGTGATCAGTGACGAGACCATTGGCTTTCTTAACGCCAGCCACAGTGAACCCGATTTCTTTGATCAAAAGCAGCTCCGGATGCTAGAGTCCCTGGCACATCACGCTTCGGTCGCGATTCAGAATGCGCGCCTGCTGGATGAACTGAAAAAGGCACTCGAAAAAGAACAAGGAATGCGAACTCAACTGGTCCAGGCGGATAAGCTGGCCGCCTTGGGGAAAATGGTCTCAGTCATTGCGCATGAGATCAATAACCCCATCCAAACCGTCAAGAATACGTTTTACTTATTGGAAGATCAGATCGTCCCGGGAAGCCCGGCCGTTGAGTACCTGAAGATGGCATCCGCGGAGGCAGATCGCATCTCTGACCTGGTCGCACAATTGCGCGGAACATTTGCCTCCGGATCCAAAACAGTCGAGCGCGTGAACGTACTTGGAATGCTTGTAGAAGTACATGATCTGTTATCCCCGCAACTGAAAATGAAACAGGTGAAATGGTGCCAGGCCGATGGACTCCAGCCATATACCGTTTTGGCTGTCCGGAATAATTTAAAACAGGTTTTCATTAACCTGTGCCTGAATGCAATGGAAGCGATGGAGGCGTCTCAAGACCGCCAGATCTTTGTAAGCCTGCGCGCGAGCCGGGATGACCAACGGGTAGGTATAGATTTCCATAACACGGGTCCGCTGATCAGTGAGGAAATGTTGCCCCTTATTTTTGAACCGTTCTTTACCACGAAGAGAAATGGTATGGGGCTGGGTTTGTCCATCAGCAACGATATCATTCGACAGCACGGAGGCGAAATCCTCGTGGAAAACGTTCCTGAAAAAGGCGTAACATTTACGGTTTGGCTGCCACTGATTGCGGTCGACGAGGTGGTGTCATGACTCCGCAAAACAGCATCCTGATCGTGGATGATGAGGATCGTTTGCGGCTGAGCCTGTCGCTTATTTTGCAGAAAGAGGGATATCGCGTGGAGACGGCAGCCAATGCGCAAGATGCGCTGAATTCTTTGCACTTGCATCATTACAATCTTATGTTCTTGGATTTGAACATGCCTGGCATGAGCGGTATCGATCTGTTGCTTGAGACCCACAAACAATTTCCTGAGATGCCCGTTCTTATCCTGACTGCGCATGCAGCACTGGAATCGGCAATTCAAGCCGTCCGCCTGGGAGCACGCGATTATCTCATCAAGCCGGTCGAGCCGGTATCGATTATCACTCGCGTCGAGGAAATTCTAGCGGAAAGCGAACAACCTGCTCGCAAAAAGGAAATCGTCGGCCAGATTCAGCTTCTCTTGGCAGAGCTACAAAAAATGGAAGGTGAGGAGGCAACTCCTACCCATACACTGGCTGCCTTGCAATCCACCAACCCAACTCGGTTTCTAAAGAAGGGAATTTTTGAGCTGGACTTGCATGCACGCCATGCTGCACTTAACGGCAAGTACATTCCGGTTTTCGGAATCTATTTTGATTACTTAGCCACATTGCTCCGCCACGCTCCGAAAACGGTTGATTATAAAAGTCTCGTGAAAGAGTCCCAGGGGTATGATGTCGCGGTCGCGGAGGCACGAGACCTGGCCCGTTGGCGAATCCACGAGTTACGCAAGATCATCGAAACAGATCCTGAGCGGCCGCAATATATTGTGACGGTCCGAGGCACAGGCTATCGATTGACAGTTTAATAGCAAGAATGGAAGTTTCCACAAAGTTCCTCGAAAACCCTCATGGTTTTGAGGAACTTGGTCATTAAACTAAAGGATAAGATGATCCGGCCACATAACGCAAATTTCGACGACAACGGAAAACATGCATGGATACATTGAATATCCTGCTCGTAGACGATGATCGAAATCTCGTGACAACCCTCTCGTACGGGCTGCGCAAAGCCATGGGGGAAGCGATCTCAGTTGCGGTTTGTGTCAACGGCGCGGAGGCGTTTTCGCTGCTTGCAACCCAGGCATTCGATGTGGTAGTCAGTGACTTCAACATGCCAGGTTGGTCGGGTCTCGAGCTTTTGAGCAAGATCAGGCAAGATAATCGGGAAATGGTCCTTGTTCTGATCACCGCGTATGGAACGGATGTGCTCGAAGAGGGGGTGCGTCAGCTTGGAGTGGGGTATATTACCAAGCCCTTCGAGCCATCCGTCCTC
>JBKPQD010000288.1:0-9283 GCA_046733915.1 Chloroflexota bacterium | reverse complement strand
GGCCACACACGCGACCTCGACTTGGCGCAGATCAGCACGAAGGAAAAGAAGAAGTTTGTCTTCTTCATGGTAACAACCGTCGGATTAACTTCCACGCTTTATCCCGATATCAAGGATGTTCCGCATGGCGATCTTTCGAATATCAAAGATGCGGTGATGAACTTTCTGCACGCTAAACCAGATCCAAAAGTGTTCCTCACTCTCGACGACGAGAGCAAAATTGAAGTCGAGACCATGCTTGTCACGATCACTAATACGCCGGTCATCGGCGCAAAAAATCTTGTCGCTCCAGACGCATCTACCGAAGATGGCTTGCTGGATATCGCCGTTTACCCAAATTTTACGAAAGCGGAGTTATTGGCGTATTTTGCCCAAACCGCGGAACAGCGAGAGGCGCCCGATGGCAAGATCCAGCGCTACCGGGCGAGCAAGATCAAGATTAGAACAGAACCCGAGCTGGACATTGCAGCCGAGGGCATCCTGCTCGGACGGGGCAAGGCAAAAATAAAAGTGCTGCCTCGTGCATTGCGCGTTATAGCCCCCGAACCCGGGGCGGGCGCCGAAAAGCCACTGACGGAAACGCAGGAGGACGTTCCGGCTCCCGTTTCCATATCCGCAGGGGCGGATGCAAAGTCACAATAAGGGTCAACCATGACCATGCAAACTCAAAAAAGAAAAGGAACTTTTCCAATGTCTCGTGATCGGATTCTTACTGGTCAGAGGTCTAATGCAAATTTATCTGGCGGTCTACGCTCGCCCGGCTGGCTGGCAATGTGGCCTATGGTTGGTGTGGTCCTGTTCCTGATTGGCAGCACCATCTTTGGTGCCATCGCCTACAACGTCTGGACAAAGGGTCCCCTGCTGCAATGGGACACACCCCTCAACCGGCAATTCCATAGCGAAGCGGTTGGCATGCCGGCACGAATGATTGAATTGCTAATCTTTGGGTTTTTCGTTGGCAAAGAGCTGCTTCAAGTCATCGTTGTAATCCTGAGCGTGTATTTTCTGTACAAAAAATATTGGTCCGAGCTTTTCATGCTGTTGATCGGCGCTGGCGGCGGTGCGATCATCTGGTATTACATTATTAATATTTTCGATCGTCCCCGTCCCACAGATCAACTCGGAATTGTCGTCAGCGATTATTCCTTTCCGAGCGGCCACACCATCAGCTCCATGATCTGTTACGGATTTTTGGCGTACCTGCTGGTTCCGAAAATGCCTTCCCTGTTCTGGAAGTGGGTAATCGTCATCGTATCCCTGCTGACGATGGCGTTTATCGGGTTTAGCCGCGTCTTCCTCGGCGGGCATTACCTGTCCGATGTCATTGCCGGCTATGGATTGGGCCTGGCCTGGGGTGCATTAGTGTTCACGATCATAGAGTCGCTCTTTGTGAAAAGAAGAGCGGTCTGATAACGATTGGAAAGTAGGATGGCAACCCATAGCAACATACTGCCGGATAACCGTTTGAACCTGCGCTCGCCGGGCATCTTTGCAAAATGGCCAGTGATCGGCATCATCATGTTCCTGGTGGGCAGTCTTTTGTTTGGTGCATTGGCGATCAATGTAGTGGACAAAACTCCCGCGCTCCTGCGATGGGATCAGTCGACGACCAAAACGTTTCAAACGACAGAGAAAGGCATTCCCTCCCCTATCGTGGAATATGTGATCTTTGGATTCTTTGTCGGTCGAGAGATCATCATCCTCCTTGGAACCGTGCTGGCAATTTACTTTTTCCATAAACGCTATTGGCGCGAGTTCATGATGGTGCTGTGGGGTCCGGGCTTGGGCGGCTTACTTTGGTTTGCCCTCAGTCGTTACTTTGACCGTCCGCGGCCGCCCACACAGCTGGACCTGCTCGCGATTACGGATCCATCCTTCCCGAGCGGGCATGTGATGAGTGCCGTGCTTCTCTATGGCCTCTTGGCATATTTATTGATCCCCAAGATGCCGTCCCGCTTTTGGAAATTGTTTGTCGCTATTCTGGCTCTCTTCGTCATCGTCTGGGTCGGGCTGAGCCGTCTCCTGATCGGCGGCCATTATCTTTCGGATGTGATCGCAGGCTATGCCGTCGGCATTGGCTGGGCGGGACTCGTGTACACCCTAGCCGAGCGATTTTTCCCCAGAGAACAAACGACGACCTCTAACGTGATGGAGAGCTCACGAGGGGAAGATACCGTCCAGGGTCTGCGTGCGCCCGGCCTATTCAAACGGTGGCCGCTCCTTGGGGTCCTTTTGATCGTGATAGGCAGCATTAGCTTCGCAGTATTAGGGTATAGCTTGATCAGCCACAGCCCCCTTGTGCAGTTGGATCAATCCATCTATGAGACACTGATCGCGAAAGCCAAGAGCGCGCCTCCCCGAATCAATGAGCTGATGATCTTTGGTTTCTTCCTGGGGAAACAGGTCCCTATCTTGATCGTGACTCTTCTGAGCATTTACTTTCTTTACAAGCGTTACTGGCGCGAACTGGCGATGATCCTGCTGAGCTCCGGAGCGGGCAGCTTCGTATGGAATTTCTTTGTCAATTATTTTGCGCGTCCCAGACCAGCGATACAAACGGGCCTTGCCGTGAGAGCGATCCCATCCTTCCCAAGCGGACACACGATGAGCGCAATCATTGTTTACGGGTTTTTGGCTTATCTATTCGTTCCGAAGATGCCTTCGCGTTTCTGGAAGTGGATGTTCGTGATCGCCATGGCGGCGATCGTGCTTTTCGATGGCTTCAGTCGCATATTCCAGGGCAGTCACTATCTCACCGATGTGCTGGCAGGCTACGCATTGGGGTTAGCCTGGGCTGCACTCGTGTACACATTGGTTGAAAACATTTTTATGATGAGAAAGGTTTAACATGGGAAAGAAAAAGAAGCTCGTTCACGCAAAACTGATCGCCAATCCCGGTGCGGGCAAACCCGAGGAATCCGCCAAACAACTGGAGGTTGTGACACGCCTGTTGCTGCAGCATGGAATCGAGGTGGATGTGGCGCTCGCCAAGCCCAAGGAGGAGGCGACTCCCCTCGCCAAGCAGGCTGTCAAGGATGGATTTGACACAGTCATCGCCATGGGCGGGGATGGGACGCTCGAAGCCGTCCTGCGCGGGATGGTCGGCCGCAAGACGCCGATGGGAATTATTCCCACCGGAACGCAGAACAATATTGCCAAAACTCTCGGCATTCCCACCGATCTTGAAGAGGCCTGCGCGCTGATCGCCTCCAAGAATATCCGCAAGCTGGACGTTGGGCGGGTCAAAGTCAAGAATGGCAAGAAACTCTACTTCTTCGAGTTAACCGCCATCGGTCTGGTCGCAGCCTTGTATCCCAAAGCCAATAAGCTTCAGGATGGAAAATTATCCAAGCTCAAGGATGTCGCGCTGACCCTGATTCACCAGGAGCCCGATCCCGTGGTGTATTTGACTCTCGACGATGAAAGCAAGATCAAAATCAAGACGATGCTGGTCGTCGTCTCGAATGCACCGATGTTTGGCGCCAACTTCCTGGTGGCGCCTGATGCGGCCGTTACCGATGGACTCCTGGATATTTCTGTGTATCCGGATTTCAGCAAGACCGAATTGCTGACCTATTACGCACAGATCCGCTCGGAGGGCTTCTCCGCCAATGAAAAGGTCCAGCGCTTCCGAGCCAAAAAGATTGAAATCAAGACCGATCCGAAAATGGATGTGATGGCAGATGGCGTTATGCTCGGCAAGGGGAAAGTCGAGATCAAAGCCAAACCGGGCGCCGTCTGGATGATCACACCGGAAGATCATGTTGCTCCCGCGGCACTGGTGAAAGATGTTGCCGCGGAGCTACCCGCTCCGGTATCTCCGGTGCCCAGTCAGGAGCCAGTGGTAACCGAAAGTTAGTTGTGTATTGGTTAGAGGAAGGTTGATATGGCAGAACAAGCAAAACCCGTGGAGAATGTAAAAGAAGTTGCCCAGCAAGCCGCGAAACAGGATGTCACTACCCCCCCAAGGCGGGAGTACCGTACTTACTTATTCCTGATCGCTTTGGTTGCCGTGGTCGGCGCGTTTACTACACTGACCATTTTGGTCAAAACGACGCCTTCCTTCCCGATTGATGTGCAGATCACGCGGGCGCTGCAGAGCATCAATTCTCCGATCTTTGCCGCGCTGATGAATTTGATCAGCTTGCCTGGGTTTTCGCCACAAACCTATATCATTCCATTGATCATCATGGGCATCTTGTATCTGTTTGGCCTTCATTGGGAGGCACTGGCGGCTTTGTTCGCGACTGTGTTTACTCCCATCATCAATGTAATGGTCAAGGATTACATCCGGCGGCCGCGCCCCACAGTAGACCTGGTGCATGTATTCCGGATCCTGGATAGTTATAGCTTCCCGAGCGGACACGTGATGTTCTATGTCGGTTTCTTCGGCTTCATCTGGTTCCTGGTCTATACCCTGCTGAAACGGTCCGTGCGACGCACGATTATGCTGTGGGTACTCGGCATCTTCATCGCGCTCGTGGGAGTGTCACGCATTTACTTGGGGCAACATTGGGCGAGCGATGTCTTAGGAGCCTATCTGTTGGGCAGCTTGACGCTCCTGGTCAATATTTGGTTCTATCGCTGGGGCAAGAAGCGCTTCTTTGTCCGCCAGCCGGTCGCCCCGGAAAAGCCTAAGACCATCACCGGCGCTGACCCGAAGTAATCTGTACGTTGCTCGAAGGCACGGCTTTGGCTGATTCGCCCCACTTGGACGGGGCGAATTTGTTTTTGCACTGCAAAGGCTGGGTTAATCAATTTTCGATATACTTCGCTTATGTTAAGTTCTGCGTCCATCCTCAAAGAAACGTTCGGCTATGATACCTTTCGCCCGCTGCAGCACGAAATTATTGAGAATGTGCTTGCACGCCGCGATACGCTGGCCATTATGCCGACCGGTGGAGGCAAATCGCTTTGCTATCAAATTCCATCGCTCTTATTTCCCGGACTCACGGTTGTCGTATCGCCCTTGATCTCCTTGATGAAAGACCAGGTAGAGCAGTTGCGTGCCTTCGGTGTGCCGGCGCTGTTTCTCAATAGTTCACTGGCGCCTCAGGAATATCAGGAGAACATGGACTATGTGAAGCGCGGCGAAGTCAGGCTGCTCTATGTTGCGCCCGAGACACTGCTGACGTCGCGCATCCTTTCCCTGCTGGATTCGGTCCAGGTGGACTGTCTGACGATTGACGAAGCGCACTGCATCTCGGAATGGGGACACGATTTCCGACCGGAGTATCGCCAGCTTGTGGCAGTCAGGCAACGCTACCCGAATGCGGTCTGCCTTGCCCTCACGGCTACCGCCACTTCGCGCGTCCGCCAGGATATTCGCACTACGCTCAAGTTCACAACCACCAATGAGTTTGTCGCCAGCTTCAACCGCGAGAATTTATATGTTGAGGTGGCACGCAAATACGATCCGTATCAGCAAACGATTGACATGCTTGAACGGTATAAGGAACAGTCTGGCATTATCTATTGCTTCTCGCGCAAGCAGGTGGATGAGCTGGCCGCCTACCTTGCCGCGAAGGGATATTCGGTCCGCCCGTATCATGCGGGATTGGAAGATTCAGAACGCCGGATGAATCAGGAGGCGTTCAGCCGCGATGACGTGCAGATCATCGTCGCGACGATCGCCTTTGGGATGGGCATCAACAAATCAAACGTGCGCTTTGTCATCCATTTTGATCTGCCCAAAAGCATTGAAAACTATTATCAGGAGATCGGACGCGCCGGACGTGACGGTCTGACGGCGCACTGTCTGCTCCTGTACAGTTACGGGGATGTTGCCAAGATCAATTATTTCATCGATCAAAAAGAGGGCAGTGAAAAACGCGTGGCCATGCAGCATCTGGATGCGATCGTGCGCTACGCCGAGGATGAGATCTCCTGCCGCCGCAAGCCGCTGCTGAATTATTTTGGCGAATCGTACACTGCCGACAACTGCTCGAACTGCGACAACTGTACTTCCGCGCCCACGCCGTTGACCGATATTACGATCTACGCTCAGAAGTTCCTCTCCTGCGTCAAACGCGCCGACGAGAAGTTTGGCGCCGGTCACATCGCAGATGTTCTCCTGGGCTCGAAAAGCGAAAAAATCCTGCGCTGGGACCATGACAAACTGTCGACCTATGGCATCGGCACGGACCTGACCAAGAAACAGTGGATGCACATTGCCCGGCAGCTCTTGACAATGGGTTTTCTTAAACAGGATGGCGAGTATCATACGCTTCGTCTCACACCGCGAGCGCTGGATGCGCTACGAAATCGGGAATCCATCTTCGGGCGAGTGCAAGAGGCAGAGCGCGTCCGCACCAAAGGAACGAAGAAAGCAGAAATTGAATACAACAGCGCGCTGTTTGCGTTGCTGCGTCAAAAACGCAAGCAGATGGCGGATGAAGCCGGGGTTCCACCGTATGTCATCTTTTCCGATAAGACCCTGGTGGAGATGGCTGCCTATTACCCGCAATCAATCAGCAGCCTGTTGAAAATTTCCGGCGTAGGACAGGTAAAGCTGCGCCAGTTCGGGGAAGCATTTCTGGAGATCCTCCAATCTTATTGTCAAAAACATGGATTGCAGGAAAAGCCCAAGGAACGGGCGCGTGAGAAAAGTGACACGAACCGCCGGTACATCCTTGTGGCAGAGGCGTATAACGCCGGTGAGACGATCCCGAGCCTGGTGGACCGCTATCACGTCAGCCTGAGCACCATCCTGGACCACCTCTCACGCTATCTCGCCGCGGGCAACAAACTCCGCCAGGGCGAAGATCTGCAAGCACTCACATCGTCCACACCGGACCAGCGGCAAACTGTCTTCGCCGCCTTTGAAGAACTGGGCCCAACGTTTCTCAAGCCTGTCTTCGATTGGTTGAACGGCAGCCTGGATTATGATGAGCTCAAGGTCCTGCGGTTGCTCTACATGATTTCCATAGCCCCCGAAAGTCACTAATTCCATACACAGTCGCATCATTTAATCAAAGGCGGAAGGACCTTATTTTCACCGCGCCGATTGTTCGTCCCGGGTGACGGGCTTATTTGAGGTTTACGGGCGGGCTTCTTTCAGGGTATCATCAGGAAATTCTCCGCGCACCAACCAACTGCAGTAGTTTCAGAGGAGGCGGGCCCACATGCAGCGGCCCTGCAGACTGGTAAATATGGTGCTAGTTTTAATGGTTTTGATTGAATTCAGCGGGCAAAATGTTATAGAATAGTTAATGATCGCTATCGATTCAATGATCTAGGCAAAAACTTCAAGATGCTCTCTACTTCTGCCCTACCGATCAGCAGAATTAAGGTCCGCGTTCCGTTCCGCAGGCGGGAGCTGATTACTCGGGCGCGCCTGCTTGAGACGCTCTATGATCAGTTGGAGAGGCGTTTACTGCTGCTGGTGGCACCAGCCGGATATGGAAAGACCTCGTTGCTGGTGGATTTTGCCCAGCAATCTGAGATCCCCGTCTGCTGGGTTTCGCTCGACGTGCTGGACCAAGAGCCACAGCGCTTTCTTAGGTACATGATCGCGGCCCTGACGGAACAATTTCCAAGCTTTGGGCGCGATTCGCTTGCCGCCCTCGAGAGCATGACCTCGTTCGAGCAGGATGAAGAACGGCTGCTCATCACCATTACAAACGAAATCAACGCGCTGATTAGCGAGCATTTTGTCTTCATCCTCGATGATTATCACATGGTGTCACATGTGGCGTTCATTGGCCACGTCATCAGCCGCATGATCCAATTGACGGGGGAAAATGTCCATTTCATTCTCGCTGCCCGCAACCTCCCGGATCTACCCGATGCGCCGTTGATGATCGCCCGCAACCAGATTGGCGGCTTGAGCTTCGAAGAGTTATCCTTTCATCCCGAGGAAATCCAGCAATTATTTCAACAGAATAATAGTATTGACCTGCAAGCGGAGGATGCCAAAGCCATTGTGGAGAAGACCGAGGGCTGGATCGCGGCGATCCATCTGACGAACGGCCAGCTCGGTATGCTACCGCAGATGCATCCGCTCCAATCGACGCGGGAGCTTTTTGACTTCTTCTCACAAGAGGTGCTGCTCAAACAACCCGACCCGGTCCGTCGTTTCATGTTGATGACTTCGGCGTTCGATAACTTCGACGTTGCCTTATGTGAACAGGTGCTCGATCCATTAATGGAGGGTGAAAAATTCGATTGGGCAGCTCTCTTTGAGGTGGTACGAACGGCGAACCTCTTCAGCGTCCCATTGGATAACGATGGACGATGGATGCGCTATCACAACCTGTTCCAGCATTTTTTACGGTCCAAACTCCAATTTGAGCAACCTGTGCTGGCATGGCAGATCCAATTGAATCTTGCGCAGGCTTACGAAGAACAGCAATCCTGGGAAGAAGCGCTCGAGGTTTACTCTCGTCTCGACGATCATGAAAATCTGGTCAGGCTGCTAACGCAAATCAGTATGACGTTCATCTTGGCAGGTCGCCTGCTTACCCTCGCCAACTGGATTAATAAGCTGCCAATGGATGTGGTCTACTCGCATCCGGCTTTAATGTCTGTTTTGGGCGTCATTCACACGAGTCGCGGGGATAGCCGCCAGGGACTGGACCTTCTCGATCTGGCAGAATCGAAGCTCCGCGATTCTGAAAACAAAATCGAATGGACCACCACGCTGGTTCGTCGTGCGGAAGCCTTACGCCAGCTTGGATTTTATGAGCGTGCCAACCGCGATGTGGAGGAAATCCTCGAGATCACCCGTGACTCTACCAACCGGGATATGCAGCACACGTACGCGGAAGCCTTGCGCATCAAAGGTCTGGTGATGTTTGCAATGGGGCACATGAAGGAAGCGCTCACATGGCTCCAGGAGGCTCTGCAAGCTTGTCGCTCTCTCGGGATTCAGCGGCACATTCCTATTTTGGAGACCGAATTAGGGGTTGTTCACCGCCGACTCGGTGAACCGGAAATCACGGCACGCTATTATGCCAGCGCACTCAAAGCCTGGGAGAATCATGGGAACACAGGTTGGAAAGCGCGCTTACTCAACAACCTCGGATTGTTGTATCACATGACAGGCCGGCTCGAGGAAGCCTATCCATTGCTCCTGCAGGCGCTCAAGACCGCCGAGCGAAGTGGTTATCTGCGAACGCAAGCCGGGGCGCTGATCAGCTTGGGCGACCTGCTGACTGACTTCGGCGAGTATACCTTCGCGTTTACTCACTATGATAAAGCGCTCACCCTGGCAACGACCCTCGGTAACTCGCAATATATTTTTTATTCCTCCCTGGGGGAAGCGCGATTGCAACGCTTGAAG
>JBKPQD010000287.1:0-5490 GCA_046733915.1 Chloroflexota bacterium | reverse complement strand
CAATCTCCAATGTTGATTCCGAGTTCGCGCGTCTCCTGCCTGGAGCTTGTGCGTGCATCCAGACGGATTTCCATATGCTGATCGTTACGCGGCGTCTCACTTCCAGCTGCACTGTAGATATGACCAGAGGCTGTATCGATCAGCACCGAGCCGCGGATTTTTTCACCCTTGGAGGTAAAAACCCACACGCCTTCGGTTTCCACGGTCGGCCACTGGATGCCTCCCACGCGGCTCAACTTGAGACGTCCATTCTTCTTCAACTCTTTTACGACCGCACCGAGCGTATCCACATGTGCTGTCAAAGCCACAGGTGGATGGTCGGTTTCGACTTCCCACTTGGCGACCAATGCGCCTTTACGTGTGCGCGTCAGGTGTAATTGGTTAAACTGCGAAAGTTCCTTTTCCACGAAAGCAATCGCAGGTTCGGCAAATCCAGTCGGGGAGGCGATATTCAATAAGTTTACGAGAAAGTCAGTCAGATATTTTGTGTTGATCGCTGGTAACGTCATTCAATTCCTCCGGGTTCGAAGTTTAATGTTCAAGCTTTGAGGTTTTCAGCTGTTCACCTCTAGATCTTCAAACTCGATAATCTTGTCGCGCCATAACTGAGGAATGGAGATTGTCTTTTCTTCCTTGTAATCATATGCAACGATGACGAGTTCTCCTCTGGCTAATTCCTTGCCTGCATCTGCATCGACGATGTTTTGCTCCCACGTCATGGACTTATTGCCCAGCTTCACCACGCGGACGCCAACCTTGACATTCTGTCCGAAATAAACCGGTGCCAGGTACGTGAGATGAACATCTGCCACGATCACACCGATTTCCATAAAGGACTGGTCTTTTGTGAAGAAGCCCATTTGAATCCAGTATTGAATTCGTGCTTGCTCGAAATAGGTCAGGAATTTTGCATTGTTGAGGTGCCCCTGTGGATCCAAATCCCCGTAGCGGACCTCAATGGGGTGATAAAAATGATAATCGCTCATGGAGCGATTATACCGTTTGGGTTGTCATTCCCCGTCAGGTTTTGGCGGGTTGCGGGGAACATACTACACCGCCCTTACGATACATATCACTTGCAAAACTTTGCCAACCCCTCGTTATTCTTAATCGCGATTCTGCCCTCTGTATCGGTATCGATTAATCCCTGTTCCTTGAATAACACCATTGCCTGGTTGACGCGCTTGCGTGAGGCGCCGACCAAGTCGGCAATATCGCTTTGGGTCAGCACAATGCGAATTTGCGTCGTGCCATTCTTTTCATGCCCATACTTTTCGGCGAATGCCAGCAGTTGACGTGCCACGCGCCCATTCACATCCAGAGTCGCCAGAGCCTGGATTAATTGATCTGAGAGGCGTACGCGTGCCGAAAGGATCCTCACCAAATTACGCGCCACGGGCGTGAAGTTATCCAGCATGTAATGGAAGGTGAGCCTATCCATCCACAGCAAAAGGCTGTTCTCCAACGTCACGGCACTGGCGGAGCGACCGACGCTATCGATTAAACTCATCTCGCCGAGCAGATCACCCGCACCAAGAATTGACAGGATGACATCGCGCTCGAACTGTTCAATATGGATTTTGACCGTCCCATAGAGGATGATATATACCGCTTCGCCGGGTTGCTCGATCGTCATGACATTGCGTCCCGCTGCGAACACCCGTCGGTGAGCGCGCTGTGCAACCCAATCCAGTTGGGTAGGTGTCATGCCTGAAAATAGTCCGATATCCGCGAGCAGGTTGCGAGTGTCGTTGTTGGTGTCAGTCATGGTGCGCATATTTTACATCCCTCAATTTCAGATCAGGCGACTGTAACCTCTCTGTTATTTTGATTTCACTACGCAAGACGATTTCCTGTCCTTCATCGGCTGCTTGTACCTCACTGAACTTTTCTTTTGCCGTTCTTTGCATGCCGAGGACCATTTCATCCGAGTAGGTTGGGTCATGATGGAACAGGATCAGCCGTCCTACCCGCGCCGCGGCGGCGACATCACATGCCATCGTGACCGTCGAGTGACCGTACCCTTGCGTGGAAGGGAATCCCGCCCGTTGTCCCCAATAATGTTCATCCGAATACTGCGAGTCGTGGATCAGCACGTCCGCCTCCTTGGCAAAGGCGACCAGACGTTTATCCGTGCCGATATAGCCCTCGGTATCGGTCGCATATACAATAGATTTGCCCTGATATGTAATCCGATAGGCGTAGACTCCGCCTGGATGCGCATACGATTTGTGGATCCGGATGCTCACCGCTTCGAGATCCAAGCCGACGTTTGCCTCCATCAGGCGAACTCCCGTCTCATCCCACACAACAACCTGCGACTCGCGTACTGCTTGAATGTCCTTGGTGGAGGCCATTTCGTGCAAACTAATGGGAAACGTTTCAGAGGATTGGTTGTGTTCCAATATATTTTTCAGTGATTCGTGTGTGCCATCCGGACCGACGATATGCAATTTTGTATTTGGCAAGTATGCCGGGACAAAAAAGGGAAAGCCTTGCGTGTGATCATGATGCAAGTGACTGAACAACAGCAAAATTTCATTTGCACGCTTTGTGCCGGCCAGCTCGTGCCCGAACGGGATGATACCTGTTCCAGCGTCAAGAATAATAGTTTTCTCTCCGGCACGAACCTCAACAGATGCGGTATTGCCTCCATACTTTACAGTCCCGGCCCCTGGTGTAGGATAACTTCCCCGCACACCCCAAAATTTGACTCTCAACTCATCCGACATTCCACACCTCCACATTTACTTTGCATCCCTCTCCCGAAGGAAATCGGGACGATGTGACTGTAGCGAAGAGTTTCGCTTGTGTATTAGAGATGCTTCGTTCCACATCACATGTTTCTGCTTTTATTATCTTCTACTCGAAACTTTTCTCAAGGAAAGTTTTCGCCAGGGCGGTGGGAAATATTTCACACATCCCTCTCGCCTGGAGCGGAAGTGGAAAGCAAATTAGAAAATTTGTGCTATACTTTATTTTTCAATCCAACCTGGTGGTGAAACTATGGCTGTCATCCGTTCTTCTGACATCGGAAATTACTTATATTGCCGCCGTGCCTGGTGGTATCGGAAGCAGGGAATTGAATCAGAAAATAAGGTCGAGCTCGCGGCCGGGACGGAACTCCACCAGAAGCATGGCAGGCAGGTGATCGCATCCTCGTTAAATCGTGTTTTGGGATTTATCCTGCTCATGATCGCGATCGTCATCGTCGTCGCCTATTGCACTTCTCAAATCATCTGAACCTTTAATCTTGGGATTACGCACCTCCGATGCTTTACATCGCCCTGGTTATCTTCCTCCTGGCAGTGCTCTTCTTCTGGCAATCGGACCGCCAGCGCAAAGCTGCCGGCCTCCCCGGTGGACGTGTCATCTATACCGACACGCGTGCCTGGGGGAAAGTGGAGAAGCCGCTCTTTCACCAGGCATTAGGGCTAACAGGCAAACCCGACTACCTCATCCAGCAAAATGGCCAGATTATCCCTGTCGAAGTCAAGACCGGACGGGCACCGGATGCGCCGTATGACTCCCACATCTATCAACTGGCATCCTATTGTCTGCTGGTGGAAAAGACCTATGGCAAACGTCCCGCGTACGGGATCATCCACTATAACAATCGGGATTTCGCCGTGGATTACACCCAGGAGCTGGAATCCAAACTGCTTGACATCCTCGCCGACATGAGACGTGACGATCATAAAGGAGAGGTAGGGCGCTCCCATGAGCAAGCCTCGCGTTGTGCGCGCTGTGGCTTTCGCAAGGTGTGCGATCAAAAGCTCGTGTAGGCTGCGGCTATAAACAAGGAAAATAATACGGCTAAATCGCCAATGTACCTATAAACCCGTATACCTGTCTCCTTGTTTACTTGTATACTTCTGTACCTTATAATTGCATCACCATGCCCGATACGTTCCGCCCAACACGACCGGTGGTTACAGCCTATCCCAAGATGCCGAAAGCGTTTGCCGAAGCAGAAGCCATGACGACATATCTTAAGGAGAAAGGCATCGAAGCGCCACACGGCTCGCTCTACGATGAGGACCTCCGCAAGCGCGTCCGCCGTGGAGAATTTGACCTGCTGATCATGGCGGGTGGTGACGGAAGTGTTTTGCGGGCAGGGAATCTATGCGCCGCCAGCAGGACTCCCATCCTCGGAGTAAACCTTGGAAAACTAGGATTTTTGATCCAGGTGGAGCGTGATGAGTGGCGCGAGTACTTTGACAAATTATTGAACGGCGAAGCCTGGATCGAGGAGCGCATGATGCTGCATGCCGAGCATTTCCGGGCTGGCGAAATCGTCGGGAATTGGGACGCTTTGAATGAGGTCGTCGTGGGACGTGGAGGCACGCTTCGCCCGGTGCGCTTGTCCGCCTCGGTAGACGGACGGCATCTGACGAGTTACGTTGCAGATGGATTGATTGCCTCCACCGCCACCGGGTCGACAGCTTATGCCCTCGCCGCGGGCGGACCTATTCTGCCACCGGAACTGCGCAACATTCTGCTCGTTCCGATTGCGCCTCATCTCTCGGTGGATCGGGCGGTTGTCCTATCGGAAGGCTCCACGGTTAGCATCCAAGTGAATAGTGAGAATGCTGTTCTCAGTATCGACGGCCAACCTTCCATTACCTTGATGGAAGATGACCGCATCACGGTGCGGGCTGCGGATGTTACCACGCAGTTTGTCCGTTTTGGCGACCCCGGGTATTTCTACCGCAACCTGACCGCGCATATGAATGAAAACTCTTTAGGATTGCCACGATGACCCAAGCTACCGAAACACTCTACTGCTACGTCCATCCTAACCGGGAAACATCGCTGCGCTGCAATAACTGCAACCGTCCTATTTGTGCCCAGTGCGCAGTCCGTACGCCGACCGGTTACCGCTGTCGCGAATGTGTGAGAGGACAGCAGAAAGTCTTTAATACGTCGGAGTGGTATGACTATCTTTCTGGTTTCGTCGTCGCGGCATTGTTATCGGCGGTGGCGGCATTTCTGGTCACCTTGATCGGCGGGATCGGGTTCTTCGGCTGGTTCCTGATTGCCGCCGGCGCGCCGACTGCAGGTGTGTTCATTGCCGAAGGCGTGCGCATGGTCACCCGCAAGCGGCGCTCCCGTCCATTGTTCATGACTGTCGCCGCCGGTGTTGTGCTGGGCGCATTGCCGGTGATTTTGGCGCAAGTACGCTTCGATATGTTCGGTATTTTGTTTCAAATCATTTACCTTGTAATTGCAGTTCCTGTTGTTTACTCTCGACTTTCTGGAATTCAATTGTTCAGATAACCTATAACCTATGTTAACAGAACTTCGTATTCATAATTTTGCGATCATCGACAAGCTCGATCTTCGCTTTGGTCCAGGCTTGATCATCCTTACCGGTGAGACAGGCGCAGGCAAGTCTATTATTCTCGATGCAGTGGTCATGCTCATCGGCGGCAAGGCGGATACGACCTACGTCCGCACGGATGCCGATGCGGCGTTCGTTGAGGGTGT
>JBKPQD010000286.1:0-4309 GCA_046733915.1 Chloroflexota bacterium | reverse complement strand
AATAAACTCGACAGCACCGGGCGTAAGTGCTGAAAGCGAAGACTATAAGCTGACAATAGCTTTACTCAACGAGATGAGAAATACCGCCAAGTCTCGGAAGGCAAAGTTTATGATCGTAGCCACGGACCGATGGTGGGATCGCCCATCAAACGAAACTTACCAAGACTTCATCAGCACATTACAAAGCGAGGGATTTTTGGTGTTAGATGTGGAATCCATGCCAGGGTTTGATCCGAGCGTTATGTTGATTCCGGATGATGGTCATTGGAATCAGGCTGGACATAAATTTGTGGCAGAAGAGATCGAAGCATTTATTGCAACGCATCGGCTCCTCAGCCAGCCTTAATTAATCTTAAACCAGTTCTCCACCTAAATTCTAAATTCAAGATAGAGAGGCGACAACCATGATGAGTTTCAATGAAGATAAACAGTCTATGCAAGACGTAAAGGAAATTATAAAAGGATATATCCTTGAGGAATTCCTGCCCGGGGAAAACCCGGCAGCATTGACCGACTCGACCCCGCTCATTACTGCAGGGATTCTCGACTCGCTTGCGACGATAAAGCTGGTGGCATTTCTCGAAGAGCGATTTCGGATTCAAATCCAAGCGCATGAGACCATGGTTGATTATCTAAATACCTTGACTGACATTGCACAACTAGTCAGCTCTAAGATGTAGAGGAGACGTCGACCTGTGCAACGTATTCAATCTGTCAGTCATTGGTGGAACAAGCTCCTCCCGTTCGCGTTTATTCTAGCCGGCGCCGGCATAACAGTTATCGCCTTGGCCGCTGATCTATTAGACTTTGGCGGCCCGCGAGGCATTGGTCCACGACAAGTCTCCTTGGCCATGAGTGGGTTCGCCCTTTTCCTGGCCGGGATCTGCTTGATTTCACCCGCCAGGCAGCGCTACGTCAGTGAATGGCTCCTGATTATATTAGCGGCGACTGCAGTAGCATTCGCCGCTGACCTGCTTGTCATCAACGGCTTGCCTGAATTTTGGGCCAAACATCTGGCACTGGCGTCGATTGCGTTTAGCATCTTGTCGATAGGCACGATCCCGGTGTTATCTGTGGACGGAAGAACCGCCAGCTCGTGGCTCAACCTCTTTGACTTGGATAAGCCCCAAATCAGCAAGTTTTTAAGTCTAGTTGTTCAACTTGGACTCCTGGTCGTGGTGGCCCGACTCTTCCGTTTGGAGAATCAAGCCTTCTATCAGAATCTCATGCTGCTAACATTCTATGGGTTTCTGATTCATTATTTTCTGCCTTCCCACTATCGTCTACCCTTTTTCCTTTTTATCTCACTGGCGGCGATTGCCGGCATCCTGGGTTTCGTAAATAGTTTATGGTTAATCGGGATTGGTCTTGGTCTCATCGGCATCTGTCACCTCCCCTTCTCTTATAGGGCCCGGGTAGGCACATTACTTGTGGTCGGCACGGGACTGGTTGCATTACGGGCAGGTTGGATAAAAGTCTCTTCGCTGGATGTCATCTGGCCAGTGTTAGCTTCGATGTTTATGTTCCGGTTGATCCTTTATATGTATGATCTTAAGAATGGGAAGGCCACGCCAACACTCACAAGTACCCTTTCCTACTTCTTTCTGTTGCCGAACGTGGTTTTTCCCTTCTTTCCAGTTGTAGATTACAGCACATTTCGCCGGACGTATTACAACGAGGAGCAGCACCAGATTTACCAAAAAGGACTGCAGTGGATGCTGCGCGGGGTGATCCACCTCATCCTCTATCGCTACGTCAACTACCATCTCATGATCGCCCCGGTGGACGTGACCAACACTATGGAGCTGGTCCGCTATCTAATATCCAATTTTGCACTTTACCTCCGGATTTCGGGACAGTTTCACCTGGTCATCAGTGTGCTGCATCTTTTTGGCTTCAATCTGCCGGAAACACACCATCTTTACTTCCTTGCCTCCAGCTTCACGGACTTATGGCGTCGGATTAATATCTATTGGACAGGATTCATGATGAAGGTGTTCTTTTATCCGACGTACTTTAGAATTAAGCACTGGGGAGCCACGACCAGCCTGTTAGCTGCGACCTCCTTTGTGTTTTTCATGACTTGGTTTCTGCATGCGTATCAATGGTTCTGGTTGCGGGGCACATTCCTTCTCACCGCGCAGGATATGTTATTCTGGTTTATTCTGGCGTGCTTGGTTGTGGTCAATACGCTTTACGAAGCCAAGCGTGGCCGAAAACGGACGTTGGAGCAGCGTACCTCTTCCGTTGCAGACATCGCCACCGTGGCGCTTCAATCCGCAGGCACCTTTACTGTCATGGCGGTGCTGTGGTCACTTTGGAGTAGCACGTCCATCCCAGACTGGATTTCGCTGTTGTCTGTGGTGAAGCTGACCTGGGCAAACATTGCTACACTGCTGCTGACTTTCTTGGTGCTGACGATCATATTTGGCCTGACGCTCTGGAGTGAAGCGCGCACCGAAAAGAAAACTGTCCAGCCGATTTTCTTCAGGCGAGCCGCAGTGACCGGCGGCTCTCTCCTGATCCTCTTTCTCATCGGGAATCCGGTGGTGTACAGTCAGTTTGGGCACAAAGTTCAACAATTGATCGGTGACTTGACATCGGATCGGCTCAGCGACCGGGAGGCTGCCCTATTACAGCGAGGGTACTACGAAGATCTCAATGGCGTGAACCAGTTTAATTCCCAGCTCTGGGAGATTTACTCAAAACGGCCGTCCGATTGGCCCACACTGCCGGAAACCCCTGCAGCTAGGTATACAGACGATAACTTCATTGTGGAGCTCGTTCCCAATACGACGATCACCTTCCATGGAGCTAAGATGAGCATCAACCGCTGGGGAATGCGGGACCGCGATTACGAGCAAGTCCCCGCGCCTGGCACCTACCGTATTGCAATGGCCGGTCCATCTTTTGTGATGGGATATGGCGTTGCCGACGGCGAAGATTTCGAGTCGCTGTTGGAGGATCGCCTGAACCGGGAAAATGGTGGCAACCCCTATACCAACTATGAAATCCTGAACTTCGCGGTTCCTGGCTATTCTGCCATTCAGGATCTCATGGTCTTGGAACAGAAGACACTGCAATTTCAACCGAACGCCTTCTTCTTCATGGCTCATCAACGTGAAGAGGAGGCGGCAGTCTTGTACTTGGCTGATCGAGTATCTGTTGGGGCTGATCTCCCGTATCCGGAGTTGGTAGATCTAGCCCGACGCGCAGGTGCCATGCCTGGAATGACAAAGAATGAGGTTGAACGCCTTCTCAAACCCTACGGGGCTGAGATCCTGTCATGGACCTATCAACGAGTTGTACAAGCTTCTCGAGCCCACGGTATTCTGCCCGTTTGGATTTTCATGCCGACCCTGGAGGACCCGTTGCACGAGGAGGAAATTGCGCACTTGAAACGCTCGGCTGAAGAATCTGGTTTTATCGTTCTAGACCTTTCTGATGCATACGATAACCAGGACCTGAACTCTCTGGTAGTTGCTTATTGGGATAAACACCCGAATGCTAAAGGACATATGCTGATTGCCGAGGATCTCTATCGTAAACTTCGGGAAAAAGACCAGGACATCCCCCTTTTCAGCAGAGGGCAGTGAGCCAAAGCAACAACACAGATAACGAGAGCCTTTGTAGCTGTTCTCGACAGCGACCATGAACAAGTATCTTGAGGAAATGCTTCTGGATCCTTCCAGATAAGCAATAGGACACTAGAGATGAAGGTTTTGTGCTTAATTAATAATGAAGTCAAGCCGGGTGACCGGTGGTTGTGGAATTATCTACCTGCAAACAACGATGAGGTCGATTTTCTGGTTGCTACCGGGGCCGTCGATCGTTTTAAAAAATGGGGCAAGCTGATTACGTATTACCCGGCCTTTATCCGGTCTGGGCTACAGGCTTTAGCCAAAACGCGTAAAACCCGCTATGATTTAGTAGTGGCTTGGGGAGGCCAAAATGGATTTACCTATGCCCTGCTGCGCAGTATTTTTGGCCAGACCCACCCACCCCTGATCATCTTGTCCTTTAACCTTCAGGGCGTCCTGAGTCACTTTCTCGGCGTCGCGCGGTTCGGGATGCGTTCGGTCTCAAAGGTGGTCGTTTTTACTCCATTCGAAGTTGAGCACTACCAACGACTTCTGTCTCTATCTCCAGGAAAGATCACCTACTGTCCTCACGGGTGGTATGATCCTATGCGCTGGTACGTCCCCGCAGAAAATCACAAATCGGCACCCCTGGCTCAAAACGGAAAATTCATTTTCACTTCTGGTCGATCCTATAGGGACTATGCGACCCTGGCTCGCGCGGTCGAGGG
>JBKPQD010000285.1:0-1375 GCA_046733915.1 Chloroflexota bacterium | reverse complement strand
GTGTAAAGACAATCGCTCGAAACCCCACGCCCGATAATTGGAGGCCGTTCAATGCCTCCGCCAGGGCATAGCTGTCCAGCCAGGGTGCACCGCACACTCCAAAAGGAAGCGCAGTCCCACGTCCCAGAGAAAGATTGGTGCCTTCGAGCAAACACATACCCGGATATAACGCGGCTGTGGAAAGATGCGGCATCGCCGGGGACGTGGGGATCCACGGCAGGCCGGTTTCATCAAACCACATTTCGCGCTGCCAGCCATGCATTTTCAGCACATGCAAGTCTGCATCGAGCGTATATTCCTTGTTCATGTACTGTGCCAGCTCGCCAAGCGTCAACCCGTGGCGCATGGGAATATTGACGATGCCCACAAAGGACTCAAATCCTGGTGCAATTGGTCCGCCTTCGACGCGATTTCCGGTGATCGGATTGGGGCGATCCAGCACGAAGACCGGTCTGGCCGCCTGGCTCGCACCGCGCAGAACGTGGAACAGCGTGCTGAGGTATGTATAAAAACGCACGCCCACATCCTGCATATCGAAGACCAATACATCTACGTTGGCGAGCATTTCCGCGGTGGGCTCATGGACCTCACCGTACAAACTGTAGACTGGTAGCCCGACGCGCGGATCGCTGGTATTGTCCACCACCGCGCCGTCCAGGGCTGCGCCTGTAAAGCCGTGTTCGGGTCCAAAAAGGGCTGTGATATGGATGCCTGCGCGGCGCAGAGCATCCAACGAGGAGGTCAGGTCTGGCAGAACCGCCGCCGGCATCGAAACCAATCCTATCCGCTGGTTTGCAAGGAGGTGTGCCTGCTGATGCACAAGGATGTCAAGCCCGGTGTTCACCATGATCAGCTCCAGGATTGGAGCGTCGTATGGAATTTATAGCGATCGCCGCGATAGGTCGATTTCACATATTCCACCAGCATATTTTGTTCGTTATAAGAGAGGCGTTCTATTCTCAGTACAGGGGAAGGAGAGGTAATCTGAAGAAGTTCGGCTTCTTTGGGGGTCGCCAGGCTGGCTTCCATTGTTTGTTCCGCCCGAACCAGGATGGTATTGTAGCGAGTGGCAAGTACGTTATACAGGCTTTCTTTCGAAAAATCATAGTCAAGGATTCCAGGACAGACCTGGTGGCGAATGTAGGCTTCTTCAATTGCCAGCGGAATTCCATCCGAAAGGCGCAAGCGAGAAAGCAGTACGAATTCGGTGTTCATGGGCACGGAGAAGGTCGCAGCTAACGCAAGCGTTGCTGGAACGACGTGCGCCTCCAGCACCTGCCCGGATGCCACGGTACCCCGCGCGGCCATGTCCTGCGTGAAACCAGTCAACGTCTGCAGCTCCTGCTTGATTTTTGAGTCACTGACATACGTCCCT
>JBKPQD010000284.1:0-3114 GCA_046733915.1 Chloroflexota bacterium | reverse complement strand
GTTCAAGCGTGCAAATGAGGCGATGCTCAAGAGCCTCTGGTACGCCACCCGTGATCGCCGCGTGCGCAAGCGCGATCTTCGTAAGCTGTGGATCGCCCGCATCAACGCCGCGGCACGCCTGAACGGAACCACCTACAGCAGGCTGGTTGCAGCGCTCAAGAAGGCAGGTATCGAGCTCAACCGCAAGATGCTGGCAGATATCGCCGTACGCGAACCGCAGACCTTTGCTGCGGTGGTCGCAAAGACCAAGTAATTTGCAGGGACGACCAGCCGGTCGTCCCTATGATTTTTAACGGGGGTAAAATAATATTTGCTGTGATCAAACTGTACCTCATTAGGAATCCCAGAAAGTTGGCAATATGCAATATATGGAATTGGAAGTCTATTCCCAGTCGATCGATCGTGGCATTGTCAGGATGCCGAGTCAAAGTTTCCCGGGCCTGATCCTGCAGGGTGAGACGTTAGCGTCCCTGTTGAAGCTTGGGAAAACATCCTATGAGAGAGCACAAAACACCAACGATAGCGAGCTGATTGATGTATCGCGCGAACTCATGGAGAGTATACAAAAGTTGGTTGCCCACTATGAGTCAACTCTCAATAAGCATAACATTCCTCTGCCCTATTCTACAGTTTCTGCAAAGCCTGACGTACCGTAAGCTCTTATGAACTCCGTTCTTGTAGAAAGACAACTTCCCTCCAATCAAACCATCCAAATCGTTCAAGGCGATATCACGATCGAGGATGTAGATGCAATTGTCAATGCTGCCAACGAGCATTTACAACATGGCGGCGGAGTGGCACGGACGATCGCCAAACAGGGTGGACCTGCCATCCAAAAGGAATCCGATGAATGGATTCGCCGACACGGGCCCGTCACCCACTTGCAGCCCGCCTGGACATCCGGTGGGCGTCTACCTGCGAAATACGTGATCCATGCTGTCGGTCCCGTCTGGGGGGAGGGCGATGAAGATCGAAAATTAGCCGAGGCGGTGGCTGCTTCGCTGCGTGTGGCAGATGAGTTGAATTGTGCATCGATTGCGCTGCCTGCGATCTCTACGGGTATTTACGGTTTTCCAAAAGAGCGCGCGGCAGGTATCATCTTTTCTTCCATAGAGGATTATTTCGACAGCTATCGATCGGGGCTTTTATTCGTAAAGCTGGTTTTATTTGATCAAGACACGCTAAATGTGTTCCTCAAAGCCTGGCGTAACAAGTGGGCGGATCACCCGTGATCACGTCCTCGCAAAACTCGAAAATTAAGTTGGTCCGCGTTCTGCTGGGACGCGCTAAGGAGCGCCGGGAAGCGAATGCGTTCGTTGTAGATGGGGTACGGCTCGTGGAAGAAGCAGAGGCGAGAGACTGGAGCTTTCGATTCGCACTTTACGACAGCTCGCTGAATACGCGTGGAAGATCGGTGGTTGAACGTTTACAGTCTCGTGGCTTGGATGTGGAAGAGATTTCAGAAAGCTTGATGAAATCTTTGAGCGACACAGAAACACCGCAAGGAATCCTGGCCATTCTTGAAATCAATCAATTACCCATGACGGATTCCTCAAATTTTATTCTTATCCCCGACCAAATCCGCGACCCCGGCAATCTGGGCACCCTGCTCCGCTCTGCTGCAGCAACGGGCGTTCAAGCGGTTCTATTGCCTCCCGGAACAACAGACGTCTTTGCGCCAAAAGTCGTTCGCGCAGGAATGGGTGCACATTTTCGGCTCCCCATTCGTTCGATGAGCTGGGAAGAGATCAGCTTGCAAACAAAGGACCTGCAAGTCTATCTCGCCGATATGGATGGGCAATCCTGCTGGCAAACGGATCTTCGTCAGCCTCTGGCATTGATTATTGGCGGCGAGGCAGAAGGAGCCAGCCAGGAAGCACGGAAACTGGTAACCGGAAGGATTTCCATTCCGATGTCCGGAAATGTAGAGTCGTTGAATGCAGGTGTCGCAGGATCTGTGTTGATGTTTGAAGTGGTGAGACAACGTTCACACGTTGCGAACGATGATAGTAACGTATAGAATTACTCATTACCGGTAAGGAGAAGTAATAATGACAGCAACTCTCGAACCTGTCCGCCCGATTGAATTGGATGAGATACGGGACGCACGTGAGCGAATTAAAGCAACCATCCTGCGCACACCGCTGATCCGCTTGAATCTTGGACCCAACTATCCGGATATTCGACTCAAGCTGGAGAACCTGCAACCGATCAATGCCTATAAGCTTCGAGGAGCTGCCAATGCCGTGGCAATGCTGTCTGACGAGCAACGCGAGCGCGGCGTATGGACGATCAGCGCCGGGAATGCAGGTCAAGGCGTTGCCTATGCCGCAAGACAAGCGGGCGTGCCATGTTCGGTCGTGGCAATTGAGACCGCGCCGACTTCAAAACTCGACCGGATGAGAGCACTCGGTGCGAAACTCATCCTGGTACCGTATGACGTTGCATGGAATGCTCTTGAACAGCGAGCCTATCCGGGAGCAGAGGGTACATTTGTACATCCATTCGATGATCAAAATTTCATCACGGGCCATGGCACGATGGGTTTGGAGATTCTGGAAGACGCGCCAGATACTGCCGCCGTCATTGGCGCCATCGGTGGTGGCGGACTCATCACAGGTGTCGGCAGCGCGGTCAAGGCACTCAAGCCAGATATCAGGGTTTATGGTGCGGAGCCGGAGACAGCCGCGCCTGCAGCGCTCTCCTTTTCCAAGGGCTCTCCGCAAGTGTTCCAGGACTGGAAGCCTACCTTTGTCGATGGCGCCGGTGGGCAAAGTGTGTTCCCGCGTATGTGGGAACGCATGAAACCGGTTGTGGACGGTTTCATCGTGGTCAACCTGGAGGAGACAAAGCGGGCCATGCGGCTCATGGCAGAAAAAGCACGCGTCATTTCAGAGGGCGCCGGAGCCCTCCCGCTCGCCGCCGCGTTGACGGGCAAAGCAGGTCTAGGACCAATTGTGGCAATCGTCTCGGGCGGCAACATCGATCTCAAGAAATTCTGCGAATTGATCGAATCGGTAGCATCCTAAAGTCACATGTTTCATCACTGCGATCAATATAAACACTGTAGCTCTTGAATATAAACTTAGTATTGCCATTTCTCGATTCTCTTTC
>JBKPQD010000283.1:0-4420 GCA_046733915.1 Chloroflexota bacterium | reverse complement strand
AAGTGGATTCAGGTGCAACCTATCCTAGAATTGGATCAAGTTAGCTCGCTAGTTTTAAAAATCAAACTGGGTTGTTGCAAAACAACCCAGTTGATTAAACACGAAGCGGTCTTCCACACGGAAGACCGCTTCACTAAATACGGATATCGATTTATAGGGGGGAGCGTCCGGGCAGGGCGCGGACAATCGCGATCGCCACGACTGCCCCCAGGAAGGCCACTACGATGCTGCCGAAGTTAATGCCGTTGACGGCATTCGGCACACCGAACAGAGCGCCCGCCAAAAAACCACCGACAATGGCGCCAATGACACCGACAACAATGTCAGTGACCATGTTGCCACGGCCGCCGCGCATCACTGCGTTGGCAAGCCAACCGGCAATCAAACCAACTACGAGCCAAGCTATGAAACCCATTTCGCATACTCCTTTCGTAATTCAGCACGTTGATATGTCGCAGTAGTACACTGCTAAAGGATAAAACGTCTGCGAAAACCCTGTGTTACGCAAATTTAAGCTAGCCTGCCTCGTACATGTTTGCACAGATTGCCTATAGCTTAACCGCCCGGGTCGCCAGGTAACTGGGGTGATAGTTGTGGAGCGGCGAATCGAGCATGTAATCTTCGTACAGATCAGTGATGACAAACCCAGCGTCACATTGGCCTCCCAGCAGGTCGGTCAGAGAGTGCCCAAATTCCACCGGCAAGCCTTTTTCCAAAAGCTCATCGAGGTCCTCTTTATGCATGCTGGTTAGGTCGGAGTAGGGGATCGCATGAGCGACTTCTAAAACTCCCTCGTCCGCTTTATAGAGGTCAAACATATAATGTACCGGGTTCATCGAACCGGTCATGAGAATCCCACCGGGGCGCAGGACGCGCGCGCACGCCCTCCAAACGGCACGAACATCGGGCATAAAGACGGTCGAGCAGGGGTTAAAGACCAGGTCAAAGGATTCGGCTGCCAACATAGAGAGATCAGCGGCATCTCCTTCTAGCGTGCGGATGGCAAGGGACTCTCTCTCCGCCACGAGCTGGTCCTGCTTCAATTGGGCGGGCGAGTTGTCGAATACGGTGACACGCGCCCCAACAGCCGCCAGGACCGGTCCTTGCTGGCCGCCGCCCGATGCCAGGCATAACACGTCCGCGCCGTTCAAGGGCGGAAACCACCGTTTAGGAACGGGAATGTTTTCGGTGAGCACAATGGAAAAATCACCGTTTTTGGCTTTCGTAATGGTCTCGGCGTCAACCGGCTGTGACCAGCGATTCTGCCCCCCTTCCACTTCACGGTTCCAGGCATCACGGTTATAGGCTCGAATATCCATAAAATCTCCAAGTTCTGGGGTAGGTAGGTGAGTCCACTCTTGACGGAGCGCAGAGGCTCAGCGGAGATTCCTCATCGCTCTCCGGCTCATATTGCCCCGATAGTCGCGTTTGCGGCGCATTCGTGCGAAAGACAGGCAACGGAATCACACAGAGATTGTACAAGGAGACATAACCCTTGTCGAGACGGAATCCCTGACCGGCTGGCAAAGAATAATTTGGGACAGGTCCTGCGTAAGACCTGTCCCGGTTGCGAGGAGGGAACAAACCTTATGACCCCTAGGGGCCAGGTTTTCTATCTGATTAATCGGTTGCAGTCGGTTCGGAAAGGATCGTTGTTGAGCGAAGAGTCCGGTTGAGCAGTGTAAAGCCGATGCTTGCCATGACGCCCAATAATCCACACATTGCCCAGAGCAGATTCGGGTTGGCACTATCGAGGATGAGACCGGCAAAGTAGGGACCGATGGCGAAGGAAATCCCCCAGGAAAGACCTGATACCGCCATGTAGCGTCCGCGCATATCCTCCGGGGCGAAGCTTGCTACTAACGCCTGCTGAAAGGGCGAGACGATCATTTCGCCGATGGTGATCACAACCATTGCCAGCACAAAATAGATGTACGTGGAGACAACACCATACATTGCAAACCCGATAGCATACACCAAGGAACCGGCTGCCATCATCAATAGTGGCTTGTATTTTTGCAGCCGCCTTGAAAACCAGAATTGCAAAACGACGACGATGATCGCGTTGATACTGATCAGCGAGCCATACCCGATTTCGGGCAATCCGTGCTGGTCGCGTAAAAACACGCCCAGGGTGGAATTCATGTTCATATAGACGAGAGACATCAGGATCGTCACGCCGATGAATGTCACAAACGGGAGATCCTTGAATACGCGCCTATAACCGCCGAATGTCTGTTTCATAGTTTCTGGTTTGGAATCCGCATGTGCCTGTGGCTTCGTCTCGGGGAGGACGAAGAGCACGATGCCGGCTGAAATCAGGCTGATGACCGCGTCCACGATGAAGAGCAGGATATACGATCGAGCGATCAGTAGACCGGCAATCGCCGGCGCAATAATGACCGCCATGTTGAAAATGACACGGATGATCCCGTAGCCCTCGGCGCGCTTCTCCGGTGGAAGCAGGTCGGCGACAACGGCCTCGTGAGCAGGTCCACCGATGTTGGCGAGCGTGCCAACGATGACAGAGATGGCGACAAAGATCGCCAGCGTAGGGGCGAATCCCATCCCGAGGGCACTCAGCGACGATAGGATCAGGCTGACGATGATGACCCCTCTGCGCCCCATCCGGTCGGTCAAGGCGCCGCCCAGAGCGCTCCCGATAAACCCGGAAACCGAGAAGATCGCAAAAATGATGCCGACCGTAGACATGCCAATATGATACTTCTGGGTCAGGTAGAGAGCGAAGAATGGATACAGCATGAATCCACCGAGCCGGTCGATGAAGATAATGATGTTATAGGTCCAGAAGGCCCGCGGATACTCCTGGTAGATGCTTCGGATTCGACCCAGTAAACGTTTCATTCTTCTCCAAACTTACTAATCGTCAAACGGATTCTTCCCTGTCGATATTCCTCGACCAGCAACCGGTCATTGCGCAAAGCTGCCGGTGGGACAGTTACTACACTGCACGGTCGGAATCTCATATCGCTGGCGTAATTCTTTGCCGGTCGCAATCATCCAGTTCGCGAAGCGGAACATGGTCCGCTCGAAAAGGCGCGGGTGATAAACACGAGATTGGACTGCGATCTTCTCCAGACCGATCTGTTCTGCATCGATAAGAATTTGCTGGCGATGATATTCCGCCATGAACTCATTATTCCAATTGTTCATTCGTACTCCTTGGCGCGTATGTTGCTACTTTATTTCTCAGGGATGTCCTAATAAAAAGGCGTTGACGGCCTTCAATGTTTTCTCAATTCGATCTTTGTTGAGAATATAAGCCTTGGCTCCGTTTGCTCTCCTTTCCTGTAAATACCCGGCGGCAGTCAGCTGGGAAAGATAGCGTGACACGCTGGGCTGGCTTAAGTTGATCGCCTCCATGATCTCCTGCGATCGCATCTCACCTTGTTCTGCAATCATTTGTAGGATCTGAAGTCGGGTATCGTCGGCGAGTGCTGAGATTCGGGAGACGATTTCGGCGCGATCTAATTCGGGTACGCGTACGTCTGAACCTGCAGGCAGGTGTGCGCCGAAGTAAATATAGAAGTGGTCGCCGATCATGGTCGCGCGCATGTAGGGACCGAAGTGCGCGTTCGGGATAAACACAGCGTCCTTTGTTTTGTCGTCACCCCATTTGGATTCGTTGATCTCTTTGCCGGTCACGTATTCTACAATTTCGACTCGCGACTTGCCGCTGAAATCGATTTTGTTAAATGCTCTTGCAGTTTCCTCCAGCATCGGGCGGACCCGATTCCATTCGGCCTGCATATAGTTTTTCCAAAACCAACGCATATGACCGGTCACCAGTTGCTTGAGGGCGGCCGGGTCGATCACATATTGATAGGCGCGGCTTTCCATTTCTTCATCTGTCAGCTCGTCACCGAAACGTGACCGCAAAAACTCGACATAATTTTTTGCTGAGGAAAGCACCTCATTCCAATCCACCTCGCTAGGAATACCCTTTGGCGAATCTCCTGTCAGGCAGATTCCTGCATAGGCGTCGAGCAGGCGCTCCCGCAGCACGGATGGGGGCGTGGATTCCAGATCCTCCAGATAGGATTCGAACGACATTCCTCCCCGACGTGGCAGCACAGCATAGTGCAAACCGATAATCACTAATTTATGCCGGCCGCGCTCTTCCGCAGACATCTGAGCGCGGGTTTTGGTAATCCATTCATGAATTCCAGGTTCATCCTCGGCATGAGAGAGCAAAAACATGCTTCCAAAAATATTCAGTGCGGGTTCAAGCTGTACCAGCGTATTTTCAGTTCGTACTTTTTCAAGATTTAACACAAAAGGTGACATGGTTTTTCCTCTTATTGAATTATTCAAGAAATTGAATAATTCGAATATTTTAATTACTTCCGGGAATTTGTCAAGGCTTTTATAAGAAAAATCCCCACCAATTGGTGGGGAT
>JBKPQD010000282.1:0-5334 GCA_046733915.1 Chloroflexota bacterium | reverse complement strand
CCAATCGTAAATTCTGTCAGTTCACCACGCTCGTTGTAAAGCAGAACATCATCACAGTCGATGAAGTCCGCCCGCGCATTTTCGTAGATCACCCTTTGTGTCGTCTTATGAAACAAAAAGACGTTTTTCGAATCAACGGGTCTTTTCGCCAGATGAGCACGCCTGATTGTCTGCGAGGGCTCAAAAGGCACAGATTCAATCTGAAAATTGCCGGATCTCTCCAAAAGCAATCGGATTCGACGCGGCGATTCAAAACGAGCACTGGTTTGATCCAGTTTTGTTTCAATTGATTGTTTGGATACAGAGAAATCGAAGTAGTTTGCGGAATCCACCAGGCGTGCCAAATGCTTCTCGCGTAGGTAGTAGCCTTCGTCTGGCGTCCATCGCATGGTTTCGAGTAGCGAAAACTCTGGTTGAGATTGACTCAGAACCTGCGCCTTCCATTGCGCTTCTGCATATTCGTTCTCGCTTGTTGAATCCCAAACAATCCCACCGCCGACACCATATTCTGCGACTTGATTCTCGAGATCAATTAATGCAGTGCGGATAGCCACATTGAACCACGCTTTTCGATTTGGACCAATATAACCAATAGAGCCCGTATAAATTTTTCGCGGCGTTGCCTCAAGTTGATTAATGATACGCATCGTACTTACTTTTGGTGCTCCGGTAATAGAAGCACAGGGGAACAATGCGCGGCAGATATTCGTTGTGGATGCGTCTGTCTGCGCAGTAATGGTTGAAGTCATGTGCCAGAGAGTGGAATAGCGCTCTATGGAAAATAATTGTGGTACCTGTACCGAACCCGCCTGGGCGATCCTGCCCAGGTCATTACGAATCATATCCACGATCATAACGTTTTCGGCGCGGTTCTTTTCAGAGTGCTTTAACCACTCTGACTGTTCTTGATCTTCTCGGACTGTTCGCCCGCGCTGTGCCGTCCCTTTCATCGGGCGCGAGGTAACTGTATTTCCGTCCAGTTCAAAAAATAACTCCGGGGAAGCTGAGCAGACGACATAACGCCCGGTATCGATATACGCGGCGTGTTTGTTCTGGCTTTGCACAAGTTGCAGTAAGAAGTTCCATGCGCTGCCAGGGAAGTCTGCTTGCAGGCGCATGGTGTAATTCACCTGATATGTTTTTCCCCGGGCAATATAGTCCTTGACCTTTGCAATTGCCCCGTGATAGCGGTCAGGGTCAATGGTGAGTTGCCAATTTAATGGATCTCCACCTGCTACAAATTCCGGGATATTTACAGGCTCGGGCTCGGGGTAGAGTCCGAACCACAGATAGGGGAAACCTGAAATCGGCTTCGAAGGCAGCGCTGGATCAAACGCCGCAGCAGCTTCATAGCTGAGGAATCCTGCCGCGTGCCAATCATTCTCGTTCACCGAGCGCTCCACCTCTGATAAAGCCGCAATTACCTCATCGAGTGATTCGCAAGCGATGACTTTGTGTGGATTATGAAAGTGAAGCCACTGTTGGCGGTAGCGTAATAGCACCTCATTTTTCTTGATTTCAACCATCTTCCTCAAACTATTCCTTAACCATTGACTTCATCACAATGGCGTTTTGTTTTATAGTTAACGAATGCAAACAAAACCACATAATCTTCAGTTATCAGATAAGACCATCTTCAAATTCTTGCCGGCATTTCTGATGATGCTGGCGATCTTCTTGTTCTCTGCACATCCTTCTGGTCCTATACCCCTGAGTTTGATCGAGCGGATTATTTACAAGGGCGGGCATGTGCTCGGCTATTCCCTGCTGTCGCTGTCCTATTGGAGGGCATTTCGTCTCCATCCAAGTATGCGTCGGACTGCCTGGATCCTGGCGGTGCTCTATGCAGTCACCGATGAATATCACCAGTCGTTTGTGCTGGGCAGGCATCCCACTGCATTTGACGTGCTGGTTTATGACAATATTGGGGCGTTCGCTTCGCTTTGGCTGGCAAATGGGTTGATAAAACGAAAACAACCAGCTTCACAAAATCTGGCTGTTGAGCAGGAATCGAAACGTTAACCGCTGGTGCATACTTACTCAAACTCAATCTCGATTTCTTCCGAATCGCTCCAATCTTCCATCCGGTCAATCTCAATTTCCGTAAAAAGACCGTCCTGGCTGGCGTGGATACGGTACCGTTTGACCAGTTCCAGCATTGCCAAAAATGTGACAACGATTTCCAGACGGGAGGCACCCTGGTCGAGCAGGGCACGGAAGGTCACTCTCTCCACTTCTTTCATTGTTTTGGCGATCAAATCGATTTTTTCACGGATGGTGACGCGCGGCGGTGCAATAATGACGCCAAGCGGTTTCTTGTTGCGTTCCTTGGCAAACGCTTCCGCTGCCACGGCAACAAGCTTTTCCATCGTAAGATTCGAGAGATCGAGCTTGGGCTCGACCTTTGGCGGGGGCGCGATCCGCAGGAAAGTACGCAGGTTCGACTCCTGCCGCTCATGCAGCCAACTACCGATTTCCTTGTAGCGCTTATAGAGTTTCAACTGATCGACGAGCGACTGTCCCAAATCCTCTTCACCATGTTCGCGCGATGGCGGACGCGGCAGAAGCGCCTCAGACTTGATCTGCAATAACTTTGCCGCCATCAGCAGGAATGCAGAGATTTCATCCGGGCTGACCTGCTCAAGGCTGTTAATATAGGCAAGGTATTGGTCCGTCACGGTCGCCAGGGAAACAGCTGTAATATCCAGCTCGGCGCGTTCGATCAGATTGAGCAAAAGGTCCAGCGGACCCTCATAGACAGGCGTATGAAACGTGTAATTGACCTGACGACTCAGCAGATTTTCCATAGGCAGGAAATTATACCCGGGTACGATATAATTTCTGCATGACAAATAAATTGACGCACCTCGACGAGCAAGGCCGCGCCCGCATGGTAGACGTGGGGTCCAAGCCCGATACCGAGCGGATTGCCATCGCCCGAGGAGAAATCCACATGAAAAAAGCGACCTTGGAGCTGATCCGCCTCGGACAGATCAAAAAAGGCGATGTGCTCACCGTCGCACAGATCGCCGGTATCAGCGCCTCCAAACGGACCTCAGAGTTGATCCCGTTATGTCATCCGCTGCCGCTCACTAAAGTGGACGTGGATCTGGCGCTAGATGACTCGCTGCCAGGACTCATCATAACGGCAACCGCCAAGACAATTGGAAAAACGGGAGTGGAAATGGAGGCACTGACCGCGGTCTCCATCGCGGCGTTAACCGTTTACGATATGGCAAAAGCCGCCGAGAAAACCATGCGAATTCAGAATATTCGTCTGGTCGAGAAGCATGGCGGCCAAAGCGGTGATGTTATCAACGAGTAAAAGGTAATCATGAAATACTATTCCATCAAGTTGGACGAGAAGCTCTCTATGTTTTCAGAGAAATGGTCACCGAAGATCGTCGCGCAGATGAATGACTATCACTTCAAAATTGCTAAAATCCAGGGGGAGTTTGTCTGGCACGATCACCCTGAGACGGATGAGGTATTTATTGTTCTGAAAGGTCAGCTTGAAATTCAATTCCGCGACGGAAATGTCACATTGAACGAAAGGGAAATGTTTGTCGTACCGAAAGGCGTAGAACACAAGCCGATCGCAGCAGATGAATGTCATATCCTGTTGGTGGAGCCTGCAGGTACTGTGAATACCGGCGATGTTGTCAATGAAAAGACCGCGCCAACGGATGTCTGGATCTAAAAACAATGAATCATGTAAAGCTTTTATTTTTTGCCACCCTGCGCGACCGCGCCGGTACAAGGTCAATGGAGCTGGATATCCCCGAGGATCTTACGATTGAAGAGCTGAAAGATAAGATTTCGAAAGAATATCCGGGATTGAAGGATTCGATGTCAAGTGTATTGATCACGATAAATCGCGAGTACGCGTTTGATGAAGCTGTTATCCCCCCAAATGCCGAATTGGCAATGTTCCCGCCGGTGTCAGGCGGATGAGATCGTTGGGATAACTGAAACCCGCCCCGGCCGATTACAACTATGGATTACCCCACTATTTTCTCGATTACTGAAGATGAAATCGATCTGAACAACCTGCTGGCGACTATCACGCTCACCGGCACCGGCGCCGCGGCAATATTTGCCGGTATGGTACGTGGTGAAACCAGGCGCGGCACGGCACGCGATACCGAATATCTGGAATATGAAGCCTACATTCCGATGGCGGAGGCGAAGATGAAACAAGTTGCGGACGAGATCCGTGCCAAGTGGCCGGTTGTGCAAGGCATTGCCATCGTCCAGCGCATCGGAAAGCTGTACCCCAAAACGCCGACTGTTTTAATTGCCTGTACCGCCGCGCATCGCGACACCGGTGTATTCGACGCAGCGCGGTATGGAATCGACCGACTAAAGGAGATTGTCCCCATCTGGAAAAAGGAAGTGAGTCCAGACGGAGAATTCTGGGTAGAGGGCGAATATATGCCGAAGCCGGGCGAATAAAGCTTTTTGCGAGGGGAGGTGGATCGCGAAACGGTACTCCTCTCGGCTGCGTCAGAAGCGGTCCGCCATCGAAAGCGTGACGCATTACGAACTGAGGGGTTTTAGTATCGGAAGTCTTATCTCGAAATTGTGAGGAATGCATGGAAAGAGTTGTTATTACTGGAATGGGGACAGTGAATCCGCTAGGGTTAACTGTCGAAGAGAGCTGGCAGAACGCGATTAACGGTGTTTCAGGCGTAGGGCCGATCACGTTATTTGATTCGGAACCCTTAAATGTTCATTTCGCAGCAGAAGTGAAAAACTTTGCGCCCGATAAATATATGGATGCTAAGGAAGCCCGCCGGCGCGACCGCTTTGAACAATTGGGTGCAGCCGCCGCTAAAATGGCTTTGGAAGATTCTGGCTTGGAAATTACCGAATCGAATAGCGGGCGGATCGGTGTGCTGGTGTCATCGGCAATTGGAGGGATTAAATCGCTACAGGATGCAGTGATCACCAATTATACAGAAGGACCGCGTCGGGTCAGTCCCTTCCTCATTCCGATGTTAATGCCCAACGGCGCGGCGGGAATGATCGCAATCGATCTGCAAATCAAGGGGCCGTGCTTCTCCGTAGCTTCGGCATGCGCATCCGGTGCAGATGGCATCGGCACGGCTTGGCTGATGTTGAAAGCCGGGATGATCAATGCTGCCTTAGCGGGGGCTGCGGAATGTACCGTCTGCAGTGTGGGCGTTGCAGCATTTGATCGAGTGGGCGCAATGTCACGCCGTAATGACGATTATTCGATGACCCCGCAGCCGTTTGACAAGAACCGGGACGGGCTGGTCATGGGCGAAGGTGCAGCCGTGCTCGTGTTAGAAACCGAGTCCCATGCCAAGA
>JBKPQD010000281.1:0-2271 GCA_046733915.1 Chloroflexota bacterium | reverse complement strand
GGCTCTAATTCCTCCAGCATTCCACCGACAGAACGATCCAAAATCAATGCACTCACATCATCCTGAAACCTGGATTGGATGCACGCAGGTCCGTGCGATTCAAGGAGTTCAAATAATGTAATGTCCTTAATCACCGCCAGCTTGATCATCTCACACATTCCATTTAACACATGTCGCCGGGGAAGAGTCTTCAAGAAACTTCTATCCAAAAAAACTTTTTTGGGGGGCTCGAAAGATCCCACTCTATTCTTGTGACTGTTGAAATTGATCCCAGTCTTGATGCCCACCGACGCGTCGATATATCCCATCAGGGTGGTCGGTACCTTGATATGAGGTACGCCGCGCCGATAACTGCTGGCAACAAACCCGGCGATATCTGTCAGAACGCCACCTCCAATGGCGATGATCGGTTCATCCCTGCGATGGATCGGGAAACTGTCCAGTTCGCCCAGGATGCGGAGATAATTGTCGACAGTTTTGTTTTCCTCCCCCGACGGAAACACTACCATCTTTGTATCGATGTTGTGAACATTAAAGTATTCCCAAATTTCTTTTGAGAAATATTTATCCACGTTTTCATCAACGATGATAAATCTGCGGGAATTCTCCTTTTTGCCAACGGATCGCAACGCCTCGTTCTGTAGATCAAAGATGTTCTCGCAGCTCACAACCTCATACTCAATGCTCCGCTGATATGTTACCTGCCAGCCTTTCTTGCCGTTCGTCATATTACCTTTCGCCACTCAGATTTTGAATGCAGTACCTTTTTTGCAACATCCTGTGCTTGCTCAAGGCTGTGATTTTTATAATTACCGCACTGCTCAATATTTGCGTAGGGTACTTCCGTAGCCTTTAGAATATCCTGTAGGATGCACTCATACACGTCGCAAATCTTTTGGGCCTTGCCTTCATTGAGCAAAATCAGATAGAAACCGGTCTGGCATCCCATCGGAGCCACGCTAATAAAATTCTTTGGCAGATACTTTTTAAAGCCCGCAAGAAGAAAATGCTCAAAGGAATGCATGGCTGTCGTGGAGAGATATTCTGTGTTTGGTCGATTGATGCGCAAGTCTACTGAGAACACACCGTCGCCGTGTTCTCCGGTGTTAAGGGCGCGCAGTTTTACATGGGGGGCTTTCAACATTCGATGATCAAGTTCCCCAATGGTGCTCGCTGCCCAGCCTAGTTGCTCTAGATCTAACATACTTAACTCCTGAAGAAAATTAATTTACATCCATGTAGCGAGATAGATGATTGAAACTATCGGTCAGGGCTTTTTGCCAGGAGGCAATATGATGATACAGTTCGACAGAGGCATATCCTGTAAACCCATTCTCATTTAGTGCTTTGAAGCTTGATACAAAATCAAGCGTTCCCTCGCCTGGAATTTCATGAAAATGAACGATGCCCGTAATGGTATTGGCCACCATCTTGTCCATCAGCAATTTACCCTCGGCATCTTTCGTGCTTCGTAAATAGATAATGATCGGTCTTGCGCGCTCCAAAATATCAAAGCTCAACCGCGGGACAGAGATTAAATACGTGAAGACCTCATCATCGAGTTCGGTTGAGCCTTGGTAAAGGTTGTTGTAGTCCACATAGGCAACTGGGACAGTAATATTCCGCGATCCTGCCAAGTCTTCTGCGACTTTCTTTTGTTGGTTGCCTGGTATTTCGTCATAGAAATAGATTGGATGGCATTGATCAAGTAAAAGAAAATCAGCAGTTTCGGGGAAATAAACCAAATACGCCGCAAAATTCAGATCCATCTGCAAGTTTTCAGACATCTTGACAATCTTCAGGTTATAACCTTCCTTGTCATCGGAGACGTGCAAATATCGTGCATACCTCGCGGCTACCGAGAGCGCCCCTATATAATCGATTTCAGAGCAATAATTGTGGCACAAATCCAGGTGTAATTTGAATTTAGGCGAATTGACTTCGTCCACCAGCCGGATGCCTTGATCCAATGTTTCGACGAACATTCCGGGTTCCGGCTCGATTAGTAGAGTGATATCTTCATCCGATTGGATCTCTTGAAGACATTGATGGATACTATCGACGAGCAATTCATTCGGATTAATAGATGGGTTCGCCACGTGATCATCGCGGATAAAGCCACTTCCAAAGGTAACGAGGTCGACGCCCAGCTTCCTGGCAACGTGAATTCCTCTTTTCACCAGGTTGATTCGACGCTTTCGTCCTGCAGTTTCAATGCACATCAGCGATGGTTCGTGAGGGCGAGAGGGGGTAAAGAAATGGGATGCAGTG
>JBKPQD010000280.1:0-3257 GCA_046733915.1 Chloroflexota bacterium | reverse complement strand
CCCTCGACCAGACGAAACTGGCTATCTTCCGCCGCCGACAGATTGGCCTCATCTACCAATTCTACAACCTGATACCGATTCTCAACGTCGAGGAAAACATCACCCTGCCGCTGCTTCTGGACGAGCGCAACCTGGATGATGCACGCCTTAAGGAGATCGTCTCTACGCTGGGTCTTGCCGACCGGGTCGATCACCTGCCTAACCAGCTTTCCGGCGGACAGCAGCAGCGTGTCTCCATCGGGCGAGCGCTAATCAATACCCCCGCACTGATCTTGGCTGATGAGCCGACCGGCAACCTGGATAGCGCTAATTCCAAGGAGATCATCGCGCTGCTCAAGCTTTCCAACAAGCGCTACCACCAGACACTCATCCTGGTGACCCATGACCGAGATATCGCCCTGCAGGCTGACCGCATCATCACGTTCGGCGACGGGCGCATCCTGCGCGACGAGGCAATACGCGCATGAATATCCTGACAACCTATACCCTCAAGTACCTGCGGTTGAACAGGAAGCGTACGGCGGTGACCATCCTCGGGGTGATCCTGTCCGCCGCCCTGATCTGCGGAGTATTCCTGCTGGGCGTCAGCTTCCAGAAGGTGATGATCGATCACGAGATCTTCATGTGGGGAAATTGGCACGCCCGGTTCCACAACGTGTCCTATGTAAATGCGAAATATATCACCGACAATAGCGCCGTCCAGACGGCGATGCTCAGCTCTTGGCTCGGTAACGCCACCTATGGAAGCAAAAATACAGTTCGGCCTTATCTGTACATCACTGCCTATGACACACTTTCATTCCAAAACCATTCCATTAAGCTGATTTCCGGACGCTTCCCACAAAAAGAGGATGAGCTGCTCATTTCGTCAGTGATGATTCGGGACTCTGGTTTGGGCTTGAAACCTGGCTCTACTTTGCAGGTGACTTTTGGGCAGCGTAATATCCCCAACCACGATGAGCTCGTCAAGGCTTGGGGGGGTGAAGAATTTGTCGCTCTGGCTGATGGCGAAGCCTTTACCCCGTCCGTTTCCAAAACCTACATAGTGGTCGGTGTGATGGAGCCGCTGCCCGATGAGACGAGCATGCCCGCCGCTTTCTCGGCCCTCACGTACCTCGACCCGAGGCAACTGACAGCCACAGACAAAGTGGATATCTCGATCCTAGCACGCGATCCGCGCAGCCTTTCTACCAGCGCACCAGAGATGGCGAAGAGCGCGGGGCTTGAGGTGAACAAGGGTCTGGATGGTCAATCGACGAAGGAGAGCATTTCTTATAACGAGAACCTGCTACCCTGGATGGGTGGGAGCGGCCGTTCCAACTACGTGCGCTCCTTCCTGGTGATTATCTCTTTCCTCATCGCCCTGATCGTGTGTGGCTCGGCATTGTTGATCTATAACGCGTTCGCCATCTCGATTGGCGAGCGTAAAAAGCAGTTCGGCATGTTTGCCAGCGTGGGCGCCACATCGGCGCAGATCCGCCGCATCGTGCTGACTGAAGCTGGGGTCATCGCGGCAATTGGCATCCCGCTGGGCATTTTGGGCGCGATCGCCGGGGTAGCAATCTTGGCGAAGCTCACTCAGGGGATCGTCTCCCAGTTGATCCTTGACGCGGAGCAGGGGCTGCCACCGGTGGTCTCACCGCTGGTCATCGGCTTGACCGTGCTGTTCTCCTCAGCGACCATCCTGCTCTCAGCTTGGATCCCTGCCTGGCGTGCTTCGCAGGTTTCGCCCATCGATGCCATTCGCCAAAGCGGCGAGATCGAAGAGGGCAAGCTGCTGAACCTGCGCACCAGCCCGCTTATTCGGCGCGTGTTCGGGTTCGAGGGCGAGTTGGCGCTCAAATCCCTACAGCGCGACCGCAAGAGATACCTCACCACGTTACTCTCGCTTATGATGAGCATCATCTTGTTCGTGGCTTTCAACGCCCTGAGACTCTATACCGATACTACCACCCGCTTGGCTGTCCAAGCGATGAACTATGACCTGCAGATCGACCTGGACTACCGCCAAAGCCATGCCAAGGATTTTGCCGACCAGGTCAGCCAATTGCCAGAAGTGCAGCGGGTTTCCTACGATCGTTGCTCCCACGAACAGTACATCCCCCTGCGCGCGACGATCACCGCCCCGGCATACCAAGCACTGCAGGAGATGACCAGTCTTAAATTTGAATCTCTACCCGAACCTGTCGGCGATACATACGCGTTTGTGCTCAAGGTGTGTGCTGTGGGACCGTCCGAGTTTGCCCACTATGCCGCGCAGCTCGGTCTGGATCTACGACAGTATTCCGATCCATCCGCGCCACTGGGGATCCTGCTCAACCACACCACCCGGCGCCAGGGCGGCAAGCTGTACGATTTCGACCTGTTCAACCTGAAGCCGGGCGATACGATCACTGCCACTCAGATGTCCGGCTGGTCTCCCCCCCAGTCTGGGGGCGAAGCAACACCCCGATCGGCAGAGCCAATCGTGACGTGGACGGTGGGAGCGGTCACTCAGGAGACCCCCCTGGGCTTTATGGGAGGAGGTTCAGAAATGATCGTCTCGGACGCCGTCTTCGACGGTTTGAGTGACCGGATGCTGCAATTGGGCCCGATCAATAACGGGCACATGACCGTCAAGAGCGATGACCCCGACGCGGCGGTGCAAGCAATCGAACGGGTCTACAAGTCTACGGTGGGAGGCAACTTCTCATACTATTCAATGAAGGAATTCAATAAGAGCAGGAACCTGCAGACAATGATGACCAACCTGTTCTTCTATGGGTTCCTGGCGCTGATCACGTTGATCGGAGTGACCAATATCGTCAACACCCTGGATACCAACATTAAGTTGCGCCGGCGCGAGATTGCCATGCTCAAGTCGGTCGGGCTGACGCCGGCCGGTTTCCTGCGCATGCTGCGCTACGAGAGCCTGTTCTACGGGCTGACCGCCCTGCTTTACGGGCTGCCGATCGGGATCGTGCTCTCCTTCTTGATCTATAAACAATTTGGCGGAGTCATTTATTTCGCCTTCAGCCTGCCCTGGGGCGCGATCATGGCCTGCGTGCTGGGTATCCTGGCGATCGTCTTCGCCACCATGATGGTCTCCGGTGCGATGATCCGCAACGATAACATCGTGGATACACTCAAAGAAGAAAATTTGTAGGCTTATAAAACGGTTGGTCGAGTAGCCCCGAGCGCTCTTCGAGGGACATATCGAGACCACAAATGTTCAAGAAATCTTTTGTTGGTAAATTACCTGTTGGTCTCGGTACGGC
>JBKPQD010000279.1:0-4307 GCA_046733915.1 Chloroflexota bacterium | reverse complement strand
CGACCCCTTCTGACAAACAACTGGTGTGACGCCTTTGTTCAGCATCTCCACCAGTGTTTGTGTGATCTCGGGTCTGCAGCCGGAATTCCCATGCGCATGAACGTTGATGCGCCCCGCCAGCGCCGCACGGACGTGCTCGATGGGCGCCGGTTCGCCAATACCCGCCGCATGGTTGTAGATCAGATATTTCTGAAACTGCGTGACCTGCTCATCGTTGAGCATGGTCTCTGAGAACTCGCCGATCCCTGTATTTGTGCCATACATGACTTCTTTCGCGGCGAGCTTCTGCTCCAACATCGTCCGGCAGACTTTGATGCGTTCTAAAGCTTCGGGGGCTAATTCTACTTTCTCATGATTTCTTGCAATTGCAACGATCTTTTCGATCGTGAGGGAAGAACCGTCGAGGGTGATGGTCATAGACAGACTCCTGGTTGGGTTTACCCCTCCGGCTGTGAGTCACCTGCCCCTATAGGGAGATGGCGGATGGGGTCAAGATTATTGTAACCTTAATTAAAGGGCTGGATATCCGGCAGATCATCCGCGTTTCGCGGGAATATTATCCTACAGGTCGTGTATTCTGGAATACGTGCCGGCACCCCAAGGCATTAGAAAAACCTCCCATCAAAACCTAGGAAGTTCCCTACTTGAACCGCCTCAAGCGGTACGGTACCCTTTCATTGATGCGGTCCACACAACTCCAAAGAGCTGCTTGATACAAGGCTAGGTTCTGAAACTTGCAGCATCCCCCAAATTAACAATTGAGAAAGAATAATAAGAGGACATATGCAGAAAAAAGCCTATCTCATATGGTGTCTGGTCGTTGCGCTTGTGCTCAGCAGTTGGACAGTCACAACTGCCATGGGTGCATCATCACCATCGAAGCCGGACCAGAATACAAATGACTGTACTAGCGCGACGAACAATTTGGTAGGGAATTTAGCAGCCCTGCCAAAGGTGATCTACCGGGTACGCCTCATGTGTAATTTCGATGTCAGAATGGATCAGCTGAACAAGGTCTCTGATCTTGATCGGCGGTTCATCACGGCATCCATTGCCAGCAATATGCTCGAGCTCCAGACCCTGAACTATGCTCTGGGACAGACACAGAACGCAGAGTGGCGAGGGTTGATCCAGATGATGATCATCCAGCATACCGAAGACCTGAACATGGCGATGAAGATCGCCAAGAAAATTGGCGCCAATACATCGCCTGATCTGACGAATATGCGGGTCTTCCCTGGCACACCGGATTACGATCTGGGCATCCGCAGGGTGGATCTGGTGGCAAAGTTCATCAACCCCTTAATGAGTGCCGGAGGAATGCCCATGACTCCCACCGTAACTGGCGTCCCCACCGGGATGACCGGTACGGCAACGGGGATGGCAACCATGGTTCCATCCTCTACAGCTACGGCCGGCATGACGAATACAGCATCTGTAACTGCCAGCCCGGGCACGACAACGCCCTCTGCCACGTCTACCCTTGGCGTGACCAGCACGGCATCTGCCGTTGCAACGGGAACCGGCACAATGGTTCCCTCGTCCACAGCTACTCTTGGCGTGACTAGCACAGCATCTGCCGTCCCGACGATTGTGGGCTCAAGCACGCCGTCCGCAGTTCCGACATTCGTCACGCCGATGCCCACCATCCCGGGCGGGGCGAATGCAAATTTCGACCTGGTCTCTCTAATGCTCATCGAAGACGAGCATGTCATGATCATCGAGACGGCTCTAGCCGCGGAGCGTCTGGTTCAGAACGATGAGATTCGGGCATATGCCAGACACGCTGCTGATATGGCTCAGCTGCACCTGCTGCTCATCAACGATATCCAGCAGCGCATGCTCGGTTTCATGGTTACACCGCCGCCGCTAGATTTCCAGAGAGAGCCCCTGGGACCGCGCCGCTTTGGACCCGATGTGGATGATGAAAAATAAATTGATACCAGAATAGATATTCCCCAAGAAATCCATGGCAGCACCCTGGGATCGCGTTGCCCGCCGCTGGTAGGTTGTGAAAACCTGTCAGCGGCGGGTTTTTAGATGCACTCAGCCCTGGCAAGCATTCCCTGCGCATACACTTATGCTGGGTTGGTATACCCTGTAGGTCAGGCTTGCGTAGTGCCCTTATGCAGCACCCTGCTGCGGATGGCGGGCTGGCGTGACGGACATTCCCATGTGGCAGGTTCCAAACCCGCCTTAGAATTTTAGACCGGGCTGAAATTGGCAGTGGAGCCCCATTTGGTTGCCACTGTCTCTTGTCCACCATGGAGAAGCATAGTTGGCTGTAACTGTAAGCGGTCTCCAAGGTGTCTGGGGAAGCAAGCACAGTACAATCCGGTAACCCTCAAGGAGCTGAGATATGGCCAGGATATGACCACGATATAGCCAGGATATACCCAGCCTGATAAGTTATTTTTGGATGAACGGGAAAAGGAGCGACAAAGCGATGGCGAAAGTAAAGAAAAATATGCTTGTGAGGGGGCTCAGTGGGTCGCTCGGCGAGGACTATTACGCCCGCATCACGCGTGATGGCAGAACGATTATCAGCACAAAGCCCGATTTTAGCAACCGACAGTTCAGTGAGGAACAACTGGAGCAACAAAACCGCGTGAAGCTGGCTGCAGCCTACGCCAAAGTGGCATCGAAGACCAATCCAATCTATGCACAAAAAGCCAAAGGCACTTCCAAAAACGCCTACAACATTGCCTTCGCAGACTGGTTCAACCCGCCTTCCATCAGCCGTATTGAATTCTGCGAAGGGAATATTCGTGCGATGGTGCATGATGATGTGATGGTCACCAGAGTGGCTGTCGCCATTCTGGATGAGGCAGGGCAGTGTTTGCAGCAGGGCGAAGCCGAGTTACAGCTCGGTATATGGTGGGTATATGAGGCTGCAACCAAAGCACGAATCCGAGTCGAGGCCTGGGATTTGGCAGGCAATGTAGCTCAGCAGGAGTTTTGTCCGCACGACCCGTTCCTTTCCGTATGGGAAGAATCGGTTCGCCGAAAAAACTAGATGGCCTTCGGGAACGGATCCGGGATGTTTATCGCTTGTGATTGACAAGTGCCCCTGGTCTCCCACCCCATCGAAAAACAATAGATCAACTGCGGCAGACCTGGTGATCTCCAGCTTACCCGCCCTGGAAGCCTGACCGCGTTTCTTGATACAATCCGGTCATGCCAACCAGTCTGACCCCTCCCCCGGCGGAAGATGAAACCGAGTGCGGTAATTGCGGTGCCTACATCTATGCGGGGCTGATGAAGTGTCCCAATTGCGGCGTGTATCTGATCGACCCCGTCGATACAGAAGAACGTCCCAGGTTCAAGCCGAAGAATAAATTTGCGTTAAAGATCGAATCCTTCCTGCGAAAGCTTCGCCGGGAAAAGCATCCCGCCGAGGAGCTATTCATCGGCGCGCTGCGGGAAGCGACTTTGTTCGACGATCTGCTCCGCAAGGTGGGCGGAGACCGTTCCGTGGTGGAGAGGCTGATCGAGTATGAGCGCCGGAAACATCCCGATGCGACGCGGTTGTCCTGTCTACAGAACGCCATTCAGCGTTGGGAACAGGAAAATCAAAGGTAACGAGACCATGCTAAAGACCAAGCGCGTCTACGAAAGCGCCCAAACGAGTGACGGGGTTCGCTTCTTGGTGGACCGATTATGGCCGCGGGGAATGAAGAAGACAGAATTGAAAATGGAAGCCTGGCTGAAGGATATCGCTCCCAGCCCCGAGCTACGCAAATGGTTCGCACACGATCCGGACAAATGGACGGAATTTCAAAAACGATACCGGGCTGAGTTGAAAGCCAACCCCGATGCCTGGAAGCCCATTCTCGAGGCGGCGAAACACGGCCACGTCACCCTGCTTTACAGCGCTCGCGATACGGAACACAACAGTGCTCTTTTGCTCCAAGAATTTTTGGAAGAGCGCCTGAAGAAGTAATCGAACATCCGTGCACCATGTTCAACGTTTGCCACCATTGCGGGCTCTACCGCAGCGACAAGATCATTGATCCGGCGGGTCCCTTTGCCATCTGCCCGGAATGTGGATATAAACATCTCTTCCGGATGCTGCCGCTGCTGATGGTCTCAGGAGCCAGTGGGGCGGGCAAAACCAGCGTTTGCCAGGCATTGCTTGGGAAGCTGGAAAACACTGTTCCGCTTGATTCAGATATCCTGTGGCGGCAGGAATTCAATACCCCGGCCAACAAGTACCGTGACTTTTTCGAGACCTGGCTGCGCCTGGCGAAGAACATCTCCCAGGCAGGGAGGCCGGTAGTTCTCTTTGGCGCGGGGCTGGGTGTGCC
>JBKPQD010000278.1:0-6880 GCA_046733915.1 Chloroflexota bacterium | reverse complement strand
CGCTTGATGCTATGCCTGGGGGTGGAGAATTGGCCATCCACGCACGATCCGTGAAAAATGGCATCGAAATGATCTTCGAGGACAATGGACCCGGAATTCCAGAGGAGCGACGCGAGAATATTTTCGAGCCTTTCTTTAGTACCAAGGATGGGGGTACTGGTCTCGGCTTGACTGTGAGTTACAATATTGTCACCGCGCATGGTGGGACACTCGATCTCATCCCAGGTCGTGGGTCCGGCGCCTGCTTTAGACTATTTCTGCCCATGGGAGATAAACAATGAAGTCGAATATTCTTGTGGTGGACGATGAACCTGTTGCACGCCAATCGTTGTCAGAGATTCTGCGCCTGGAAGGCTATACGGTGAACTCTGTCCCGAATGGACAGGCCGCGGTCGAATACGTGCGCACGCATCCCGTGGAACTAATGATTGTTGACCTGCGTATGCCCGGGATGGATGGGTTAGAAGTTGTCCAGGTGGTCAACCAGATTTCTCCGGAGACAGAAATTGTTCTTCTGACCGCGTTCGGCACGACAGAATCAGCCATTCAAGCACTGCGCTTGCGAATACACGATTATCTGCTAAAGCCGGCCGCTCCTGCGCAAGTATTGAACAGCGTCAAAAAGGGTTTGACACGACGCGACGCGCGTTTGAAGATGCGAGGCAATGTCACAACCCTCGATGTAGAGGATGGTGCTGTGGAGTTTTCCTTGAAGGACGGCACGCATGTTGATCTCTCACGCCGCCAGGTTCGAAAGAAGGATGAAATCATTCATCTTACACCCGCCGAGGGGCGCCTGTTGCGTGTGTTGATCGAAAATCCAGGCCGGGTCTATTCTCATCGCGAACTGGTATTACTCGTGCAGGGATACGATACTTCGCAGCGCGAGGCACCTGAGATCCTACGTCCGCTGGTCAGTCGATTACGACACAAGCTCGAAGCATTCCCAGCTCTGTCTGACCGCATTGTGAGCGTACGCGGTACGGGCTATCTGTACGAGGGGGATGTGTAGAAATAAACGGAACACAAAAACCCCTGAGAAATCAAAACGCGGCGGCTCTTAATGTTTATAGAAATCGGCCGGGAAATCCGGAGGTTGAATCCAGCTCAACAATCCATGAGTATGCAGCGGGTGCTGTGGCGGCTTCTCAAACCAGACCAGGAGAAGGCTGATTCCTAGGCCGCCTGTACCGAGCCATTGGAGTGCAGTCAAGCTTTCATGCAGTAATAAGTGACTGAACAGTATCGCTACTAACAATTCCCCCAGGCCAAGCAAAGCTGTCTGCATCCCGCCGATATGCTTGACCCCGAGAAATAGCATAAGCCGAGATAAAAAAGTCACAGCGGTAAGTCCCAGCACAGGAGTCCAGGGGACGTCGCTCGTCGGCCAGCTTCGGTCAAACAAAAAATAGGCAGGGATCACAATTGCACTCATGGCGATCAGCGTATAGACCGTCACTGTCGGGGCGGGCACATCGTACAGGACACGTTGGTTGATGGGCAGATGCAGCGCATACAGAGCCGCTGCAATCAACATAAATAACACGCCCCAAAGATCAATAGGTGCTGCATCGCCGCGCGTTAACAGGAAGGCGGACAGGATTGCGATAAATATACGGAACACGGTTAATTTGGAAAGGGTTTGTTTATCCAGTTGAAGCCAAAAGGCGACAAAAAACGGATAGAGTGCGTAAAGCATTTGCGCAACGCTGGCGTTAAGGTGACTCAGTCCCACGTAATAAAAGATCGATCCAATTCCATTGACTATCCCAGCCAACATACAGCCAATCAACCCAGCAGGATAGATATACAGAAATTGACGTCTGACCGTCACCATAATCAGGAACAGCAAAAGGGCGGCCATACCGGTTCGCAGCGCAACAACTGTCAACGGCGAGAACTTACCGACTCCCATAGCGGCTTTGCCAAAGACCGGAGCGAGACCCAGAAAAAACGCGGAGACCAGTGCGGCATTAATTCCGGTGGTATGACCTTTACGCATCTTGATTGGTTCCTGTGGATCTTTCCAAGCACAGCGACGGGCGCTCGCAACGCTCGTCGGTTATTCTAGACACAACGGGGCTTTGTTCCTATTGTCAATTTTATCGTATCAAGGACCGCACTTCCTCCAGGAATTCATCGTTCATGAAATCACCCTTCATCATGAGGGACTGAATCTGTCCCTGCAGGCGACTCTTCTCGTCTACGGTCAATTCCTTAGCGGTCGCCACGATGACCGGAATACTGGCTGTTTCCGGTTTGCTGCGTAACTCGTCGAGAGCCGCGAAGCCATCCACTTCGGGCATCATCAGATCAAGGATAATAAGATCCGGTCGCTCGCGATTGGCGAGTTCAATCGCTTCGCGTCCATTGGTGGCTTCCAAAATATCGAAATCGCCCTGCGACTGAAGGATGCGCCGAATGAGGCGGCGTGCTTCCGAAGTGTCATCGACGACAAGCACACGGGGGAAGCGGTTGGGGGTCACGTTATTGAGCGCGGAGAGCAAGCCTTCTTGTGGCGTTTCGGTTTCTGCCTCTTTGGCAACCAGATCTACATCACGGGTCCAGTTTTCGCCAAACAGAAACTGCTCCGCGGGCATTGTATGTCCTGTACAGTTGATAACGACTGTATCGGAAGGTCGAATGATACCAGCGCGAACGAGCTTGAACAACCCGGCAAACGCAGCACCCGAAGCCGGCTCAGCAGAAATGCCCTCCATTTTCGCGAGCACGTGCATCGCTCGGAAGGCATCCTCATCACTGACGCTTTCGAACACTCCTCGGGTTTCGTTGACCTGTTCTCGCAACATTACGTAGGTACGCCCCGGATCACCGGTCGCAAGCGTCTCAATGCGGGTCTTAGGCGAGAGAACAGGCTCGGCCTTTTCCAAACCCTTTCTCCAGCTTAGGACCATCGGCGCACAGCCCTCGGCCTGGATCGCCGCAAGGGCCGGGATGCGGTCAATCATGCCGAGTTGTTTTAATTCACTAAAGCCTTTATAAACACCAAGCGGACCCATGCCGCCGCTGACGGCCTGGATATACCAGTCCGGCGTACGCCATTTCGGTGTTTCCGGTGTCGAATCGGGTGGCGGCCCTTGTAACATAGTCAACTGTTCGGCAATTTCATAGGCGATCGTTTTCATTGCCTCTACGGCAGTCACCGTGCGCGCGCCCATATCTTGATATAAACCGCGTTGACGCGCAAACTCCGCTGCAACTTGTTTTGCCTGATCGTAGGAGCCGGTGATCTTTACCACCTGACTCCCATACAAGGCGATTTCCCGCATCTTCACACCCGGGACAAGGCTGGTCACGAATGCCCAGAGCTTGATGCCTGCACGAGCTGCGTATGCCGACAGCGAAATCGCGACATTGCCTGTAGATGCTGCGACCATCTCCGTCACCCCGCCTTCCTTTAGGGCAGCAATCGTCACCGCCGCTTGACGGTCTTTGAAGGAAGAGGTGGGGCCCTGCCTTTCATCCTTAATGAATAAATTCGGCAAGCCCAGCATCATTCCCAGGTTTACGGCTTGAATCAAAGGTGTTCCGCCTTCGCCAAGTCGTAGAGTCGGGTTAGGACTGTGAATAGGCAATAATTCCCGGTAGCGCCAAAGGTCGAAAGGACGATCCTTGATTTGGGCCGGAAATGTTTTCGATACTTCGGCCATGTCATACTCGGCCGCGCGCCATTGGCTATTGCAGTTGGGACAATGCATTGAGCTCGGTATAAACGGCGCGGCATGGCCACAGTCGAGACAGCGGATTGCAAATGACATAGAGAAAAAGGTTCCTTTGGTTGTGCGGTTACGACGATATACGCTTCAAGGATTCTTCAATAATCGATAGGAGCTCGCCTTCCTTGAGCGAACCTTTGGCAATGAGACGCTGCCCGTACTCCCGCAATTGTTTTTGTTGCTCGTTCGTTAATCCACCACCGCTGACGACAAGCACCGGGATATGCCGCAAAAGTGGATCCGCACGCAGGTTTTCCAGAATCGTGAATCCGTCCATATCCGGCATGAAGATATCGAGGATGATCGCATCCGGAGCATTGGTATTCAATGCTTCCCAACCCTTACGGCCGCCTTCGGCAAGGATCGCTTTGTATCGCCCACTTTCGCCGATGATTTTTTCGATGAGTCGCAGATCGTTTGGGTCATCGTCAATCACCAATACCTGTCGAATTTTTCCAGTCTTATTCAAGCGATCCAGCGCCTGGACCAGATCCTCCTCTAGAATCGGCTTGACCAGATAATCCTCCGCGCCCAAGCTAAAGCCTTTATCCGCTTGTTCGATGATCGAACAAATGATAACAGGATAATTTCGCGTCGCGGCATCAGATTTGAGGTCCGTGAGAACGGTCCATCCATCCTTGTTGGGCATCATAATGTCCAGCGTGATCGCAAACGGCTTAAGCTCCAGAATCCGCTCTTTTGCCCTGGATGCGTCGGTGAGCGCGACGACATAATATCCTTGCGGGTTAAGATAGCGTTCATAGAGACTGATGACCTGTGGATCATCGTCAATTGCAAGGATGATCTTTTTATCTGCAGGGATTTTTTCCAACGGCTGGTGATAGAGAGGAATGGTAAACCAGAACGTCGAACCCTTACCGACTTCGCTTGTGACACCAATGCGGCCGCCGTGCAACTGAATCAGATTGGCACAAATGGAGAGCCCCAGTCCCGATCCGCCGGTCTTGCGGGTTGCAGATCCATCCACCTGCGAGAAGGCTTTGAAGAGTTTTTCTTGATCTTCGAGAGAAATGCCGGGGCCGGTATCGATAACGTTAATTAGAGCTTCCATCTTGCCTGTCGGTCCCTTCTGGGTCAATGCTTGGACGGTGATGGATCCTTCATCTGTAAATTTGGAGGCATTCGAGATGAGATTCAAAAGTACCTGACGGACGCGCATAGTATCGCCACGGATTGTCGGCATATCCGAGGGAATGCGCTGTTGAAGGTGGATCGGCTTTTCCTTGACCAGGCCTTTTGCTGTCGAGAGAACACTGGTAGTCAATTCCGCGATGTGAACCTCTTCAAAGTTAAGTTCCATCTTGCCAGCTTCGATCCGGGCAAGATCAAGGATGTCATTGATCAAACCTAATAAGTGCTGACCGGAGTTATAAATGGCAGTCAAGTCTTGTTGCTGTAGATCGGTCACAGGCCCATCGATGCCTTTGAGGATCACTCTCGAAAAGCCGATGATCGAATTCAGTGGTGTTCGAAGTTCGTGGCTCATGTTTGCCAAGAATTGACTCTTGAGCTGGTCCACCTCGCGCAGATCTTTAATTAGCTGCTGCGAGAGTTCGTACGACCGTGCATTGTCGATCGCAACGGCGACCTGGTCGGCGAGCGATTGGAGCACGGATATGTCGTCCTCGGTGAACGCAAAGGTGTCCGTGGATTGAATATCGATGACACCTACCGTTCGGGAACCGATCCGGAGCGGAATCGCCACTTCCGATTGCGGATCCAGCAAAAGCGGATTCACCTGATGGAGCGGATCATGAGCCGTATCATTGATGAGGATGTACTCGCCGCTTTCTGAGACTTTGCCTACTGTAGATGCGGAACCCACGGCGATCGCATATCTCTGCGCCTTCATTGCTTCGCCAGCTTCTCCTCTTGCTTCGCGAAGAACTGCATTGAAGCCAGTTTCCTCAATAATATAAATCGAAGCAAAATAAAAACCAAATCTTTCGCTGATGAGGTTCACGGTCCGGGTGAAGATCGTGTTTAGGTCTAGGGTGGAAGTAACCAAGCGCCCGATCTCTGAAGAGGCTGCCAGGTAATCGTTGCGGCGCTGAAGAGTCTCTTCGGTTTTCTTCCGATCTGTAATGTCCTGGTGGACTGCCAGAAAACCGATAATTTTTCCGGTTTCATCGAGAATGGGACTGTTGGTTCCGGATATGGGAACGAGTCTGCCATCCTTCCTGCGATTGACCAACTCTCCCGAAATTGTGCCACCGGATGTTAGGGTTGCCCAAAAGGATTTGTATTGTTCTAGGGGAGTCAATCCTGATTTAATAATGCGGGGAGTTTTGCCAATCGTCTCGCTCGGGCTGAAACCATAGACTTTTTCAAACGCCGGATTCGCATATTGGATAGAGCCATCCAAGTCTGTAATGAAGACCGCGTTATCTGAGCGATCAAGACCGAGCTTAAACTTTTGGATTTCACGTTCCGCAAAGAAGCGTTCAATGGCAGATGCAACCTGGGGAGCCAGCACGGCCAAGATATTGGCATGACGTTCGTTGATACGGATCGATGAGTCTGCGTAAATCTGAATCGCAATTACGCCGGCAACAACCTGCTTGGAACGCAGGGGAACGCCTAACCAGTCCAGGCTTCTCGTACCATCATTAACGACTTCGCCGGATGCTTCCAGATCGGCCATGATTTCGGGTGTAGCGCGCAGGGCTTTACCGGTGCGAATGACGTAACTTGTCAGTCCTCTGCCGAGCTTCCTTGGCGACCAATCCTCATCCATCTCATCGACATGATAGGGAAACGTGATCAGGCGCGAAGGCGCGTCGTAAAGAGCGAGATAAAAGTTTTTCGCTGGAAGCAAAGTACTCACAGCATCGTGAACGGATTTACTTAGCTCTTCAATCGTACGAGAGGTCAATGCGCTTTCAGAGATTTGCGTGATCGCTGCCTGAGTTAGTTCGTTCGTTTTGCGGTCGGTGATATCCTGCGATGATCCGGCAATCTGCGTAGGATTGCCCTGCGCATCTCGTATCACTCGATAGATGGTGCTGACCCACATTTCCTTTCCATCAGCCGTCCGGAAGCGCACTTCCGATGTCACATCCGCCTTCCCTTCCACGGATGCGATTGCCTCTTGTAACGTCTGCGTCGCCACAGCGATATCG
>JBKPQD010000277.1:0-2441 GCA_046733915.1 Chloroflexota bacterium | reverse complement strand
GCATGAAGCCCTGCTGCTGAGTGCCACCTGCCGCAAGGACATTATCCACGATCAGGGGCGCGGCAACGACCACGGTCAGCGCCCCGACCAGTTGGAAGAAGGAGCGGAAGCTCGTCAACGCGGTGCGCTCATCGTAATCGGAAGTCAGTTCGGGTGTCAGAGAGTAGAACGGGACGGCAATCAACGTTTGCAGGGTGTCGGCGATCATAAACGCAAGCGCCACATAGATCAACAGCGCCACCTGGCTATCCCAATTGGGAGCGGACCAGAGCAGAACAAAACTTAAGCCAAAAGGAATCGCGAACCACATTAGAAATGGACGCCGCCGACCCCAGCGTGTTTGAAGCCGGTCGCTGATCATTCCGATGATCGGGTCGTTGATTCCATCCCAAATGACCCCCGCTAATGCGCCAAATGAACCTAAGCGCGGCTCGAGCCCCACTACATCCGTGAGGTAAATGGCATAAAAGATGGAGCGCATCATGCCAATACTGGAAATCCCCCAATCCCCTGAGCCATAAAGTACCTTCAACCATGTGGGGAGAACCGATCGTGTGTTCATCGTTGTTAAGTGCGCAAGTGTAGCACAGATATGGAAAAGGTCTGGCAATCAAAAGGGACATGCTGATTCGTTCTATCGAGGCACGGGCAAGCTTGCGTGAATGCGGAATCAGTGCACGGAAAGCCAAAACCTTTCGATTGGCTAACAAATAATGTACGATTCCCCTACGCTTTATGAAAATTGAATAATTATGGTCTGCTGCGTTGCTATAATGGCGAGCAATTCATCGGAAGGCAGACCATCCCAGCCAGATGGTCTCCCGCAAATAGTATTGAGTGCTCGGGCTTGTTTGAGCACCTTTATCAACATGGAGGCTTCAATGGAGCTCAAAGGTCGAATGAGCCAGACGTTCATGCATGTCAGCTTTCTGGCGCTTGATTTCTCCCTGATTTTATATCTAGGGTTTCCGTCAGCATCAGGCACGATCCATTCCAGGCGACCCACTCTCCCCGATCCTTTCCCAATTGCACAAACGCGTGAAGTAAACACACTGAGCAGTGTGCACTTCGAAGATTCCCTGGTGTTTCCTGTTGTACAGCAACCGGGAGGACAGCCCAACTTTGTTTCCAAAAATGGAGGCGAAATTACTCAGTTTTCCTCAGCCTCTAATTATGGAAATATTGGTCTGTTGGCGCACAACTTTTTGTCGGGGAAATCCTTTTTCCAATTGGTCGTCGGAGAAGAAATCCATCTGGTCTATCGCGACGGTACAACAGAAACATTTGTGGTGTCTGAAATCTTGAAGTATGAAGCGCTGGACTCGAAAAGCCCATTTAGTTCCTTCCGAAATTTGAACGACCAGGATGAAGTGCTTTCTGCGCAGCAAATGTTCGAGCGTGCTTACGGTGGTGAGCATCACATTACCTTTCAAACGTGCATTGCCAGACATGGCAACGCCAGCTGGGGCAGGTTATTTGTGATGGCTGTGCCAAAGGTGGAAACCAGGGGCGTTATGAACTAGATCGGTGCCGAACAAGGCACAAATAACCATTAAATTGGTTTTCAAGCTTGTAAGCCAATCATTTCTGAAATGAAAGGTGAAAGATTGCACTAGCTTGCTATAATATTGCCAGATAAACCGAAAAGGCAAACTCGTCGAAAGGCGGGGGCGCAAAGCCATGGATCTACCGTCACGTTCGTTTGTGACCACGACAGCCAGGCCGCCGAAGAAGTTTAGTTTGGAAGGCGAGCCTGGGAAACACCAGGCTCGTTTTATTTGCACCTTTCCATCCATTTGTTCGATAAAGGCAAACTTGTCGAAAGACAGGGACGCAAAGCTATGGGTCTACCGTTACGCAGTCGCGTAATCATGATTGCCAGGCCGCCGAAAGCAAAATATTCGGTCTTTGCGGCTGTTTGAGCGCCTTTATCAGCGAGGAAAACAATGACGCTCAACACGAAAATTTCACAGACCGCGCGAAGCACCTCTTTCCTTTTTGCAATCTTTATTTCCCTGTTCTACAGGCCGATCAACACGCAGGCACTGGGCAACACTGCTACCCTGCCTGCGTTTGCCGAATTCGCCAAATCCGTTCAGAATGGCGATGCAAAAGCATTGCGCGGCGTATATGTGGCTGATCTGTTTGCTCTTCCCATCGTGCAGCAACCGGCCGGCAACCCGGCGTTTGTATCATCCAGTGAGGGTGAAATCACACAGTTCGGCATGCCTGCCCAATACGGAAATGTGGGTTTGCTGGCTCATAATCATCTTTCAGGTAAGGTGTTTTTCCAACTTGCTGTGGGTCAGGAGGTTCGTCTCGTTTACGGCGATGGCAGGATCGAAGTATTCGTGATTAGTGAGGTCCTCCACTACCAGGCTCTACAACCCACTAGTCCTTACAGTTCCTTCCGTAATATGGATAAGGACGAAGCTACACTC
>JBKPQD010000276.1:0-4200 GCA_046733915.1 Chloroflexota bacterium | reverse complement strand
GTCTTCCGTGTGGAAGACCGCTTCGTGTTTAATCCACTGGGTTGTTTTGCAACAACCCAGTTCGACTTTTAAAACTAGCGAGCTAAGATGATCCAATTCTAGAATAGGGTTGCGCCTGAATCCACTTTGAAGCAATCGCCGAAGCGCGGGTGTCCCTTATCTTGCTAAATGAGAAAAGGTTTCAGTTGCCCGAATGGCGGTTGCGCTTTTCATTTTGGCGGCGTACAATCTGTACATATTTCTCGCTAGAAACAGTTTTCCATTGCTACGTATGAATTTATCCATCTTGATGTTCTGAACGTCTGCGAGATGTCGCATGAGGGTAGACAGGCAACAACAACAGCCCGAAAGGAGGTTCCCGCTAAAACTATATCCCATCTGCTTACCTATTATTGGCGATTCCATCACTTAAGCGTTTCCCGGCGGATCGCATTTATAGCTATTGAGGAGATAACCTGTGAAAACCAAATTCATCAAGCTGATGGGCATTTTTGCCATCATCCTTCTTGCAAGCAGTCCTGCTTTTGCGGCTGGCAATGCAATTACTGCAACGGGGGCAACAACCGCAGTCAAAACGACATACACAAATCCGTTGTCCATCCAGATTCCCAATGACGGCATGGTCGAAAGCTGTGCAGATCCGACGATCATCCATGCCCAGGATACGTATTGGTACATCTATTGCACCACCGACCCGTTGAATGACAACGATAAGACAGGTGGCAATTTCAATTTCCATCTTATTCCCATGCTTCGTTCTGCTGATTTAGTCAATTGGACGTACATGGGTGATGTGTTCAGCGCAAAGCCCGCCTGGGTAGATCCCGGCGCTGGGCTGTGGGCACCTGAAATCCAATATCGCAACGGGACGTATTTTCTCTACTACACTGCCTCCTGGACGTCCCTGCCGGGTGGTGGCAGCGCGATCGGGGTAGCCACCAGTGCCACTCCACTCGGACCCTGGGTTGATAGCGGTGCGCCGGTTGTCGAACCGATGGATGCGCCCTGTTGTGCCGGTTCGCGTCGCTGGGTGTTTGATCCAGATGTCGTGGACGACAACGGGCAGTTGTATATCTTCTTTGGAAGTTACTTTGGCGGGATTGCTGCGCGCAGATTGAGTGCGGATGGCTTACATTCCGATTCCGCCAGTCAGGTGGAAGTAGCGATTGATAATCGATACGAAGGAACGGAGGTCGTCAAGCACGGCGGCTACTGGTATTTGTTTGCCTCCGCGACCGATTGTTGCCGCGGTCCACTCACGGGCTACAGCGTCTTCGCCGGACGCTCCACCAATGTCCTTGGTCCCTATGTGGACCGGGAGGGCAATTCCCTGCTGCAGGGCCGTGTCGGCGGAACGCCAGTCATCAGCATGAATGGCAATCGATGGGTTGGCACCGGCCACAATTCTGTATTTACGGATGCAAGCGGCAAGTATTGGACCCTCTATCACGCGGTCGATCGCAACGATCCGTATTTTGCGGGCACGACTAACTTTACCAGGCGTCCGGTATTGATGGATGCCCTGGATTGGGTCAATGGTTGGCCCACGGTGCGCGGCGGCTTGTGGGCGTCTGATGGAGTACAACCTGCACCTGCTGCGCAAGCGGGCACGACCAGCAAGTACAAGATGAAGTCTCCAGCTCAAGATCTGCCGGCTGCACTCATTACATCGCTTTCAGACGAGTTCAACGGCACGATGGCTTCGCAGTGGACATGGATCCGTCCGCCCGATGCGAGCACGTATTCTGTTTCGACCGACACATTCAATTTCGATACCCAAGCCGCAGACATCTTTGAAAACAGCAACAATGCATCGATACTGTCTGAGGCTGCGCCGAGTGGAAATTACATTGTAGAAACGAAAGTCAAAATAAATCTTCCACCGGAAGGCTGCTGCTGGAACTATGTACAGGCTGGCTTGGTGATTTATAGCGATGACGATAACTTCGTCAAGCTGGTGCCCGTGTCAATCTGGAACACGCGCCAGACGGAATTCGCCAAGGAGCTTGCTCCTGTGCCAGCCGGTTACCCACGTTACGGCAACACCGTGGTCGGCGCGCCCGGCGATTGGACCTATCTGCGCATCGTCAGGCGCAGCAACTCCGAAGGTGATCTCTACACGGCGTATACAAGCACAAACGGTGTCAACTGGGTACGCGGCGGTACGTGGACGCATCAGCTTGGCTCCAACGCCCACATTGGATTGGTATCCATGGGTGGCTCCGGGTTCGTCGCCAATTTTGATTATGTCCATGTCTATGATCTGGATGACTGACCTATAAGGCTTGCCACTTAAACCAACAAGGCGTGTTCTTGGAGCACGCCTTGTTTTGATTTATCATGATCAATGATCTAATTGTCCTAAAACATCCAAAAGTTTTTGCTGCCAATCGTCTCCTAAAGATGCCCAATAAGCGTTCTTGCCGCCTCGAATGCCGGGACCTAGATCTGTCAGCCGTCTGCCATCCTTATCATCGGGGGAGGCGGGATAGCGCAGGACGACTTGTCCACTTTCCCAGTTCACTGCAGAGAGACCCGCTGCCTCGGCGCGTAGCTTGACGCGCATTTGGTAAAACAGATTTTCCACCATCTTAGGTAGTTCTCCGAAACGGTCTTTGAATTCCGATGCCAGCGCATCGATCTCGGTTTCATCGCGCAAATCGGCGATGCGACGGTACAGGCGCAACCGCAGGTCCTGGTCAGCAATGTAATTCGCGGGGATCCCCACCGCCAGAGGCAGATCGACGTTGACAGGCATGGAGATCGGTTGTGTGAGGCTGGCGAACGCAATTTCGATCTTTCCTTTTTCGTCTTTACCCTGACCATCCTTCCCGGCTGCCTCCAGCCTGCGAATCTGGCGAACTGCATCTGCCAACAAGCGCGTGTACAAATGAAAGCCCACCGCTTGAATATGTCCACTTTGACGGGTGCCCAGCAGTTCGCCTGCGCCGCGAATTTCTAGGTCGCGCATGGCAATCGAATAGCCCGCGCCGAGCTGTGTATTTTCCGCAATGACTTCCAGGCGCTGCTGACCCTCGATCGTCGGACTCAGCTTGTTATGCCGGAAGAAATAGGAATAGGCGCGCGCCGCGCCGCGTCCAACCCGACCGCGTAACTGGTAAAGCTGTGCCAGACCGAAGGTATCGGCGCGGTCGACGATCAATGTATTTGCGTTAGGAATATCCAGCCCCGATTCAATGATCGTCGTCGAGAGAAGCACATCGGTATCCCCCGCATTAAAGCGATGCATGACCGATGCAAGCTGGGTTTCCGGCATTTGCCCGTGACCAACATCCACGCGCGCCTCAGGCACCAGCTGGTTCAGATGAGTCTTCATGGCGTCGATCGTGTTGACGCGGTTATGGACGAAGAAGACCTGTCCGCCGCGCTCGAGCTCTCGCAGGATGGCCTGACGCACCAGTTTCGGCGAATACGGTCCCACATGCGTGACGATGGGCAATCGTTCCTCCGGCGGCGTGTTGAGGTTGGAAATATCGCGAACGCCGGTCAAAGCCATATAGAGCGTCCGTGGAATCGGCGTCGCGGTGAGTGTGAGCACATCCACTTCGGTGCGCAGCTTTTTGAGGTGCTCCTTGTGCGTCACACCGAATCGCTGTTCTTCATCGATAATCACGAGCCCCAGATCCTTGAATTGGACATCGGAGGAAATCAGGCGGTGCGTGCCGATGACGATATCCACTTCGCCGATCGAGAGGCGATGCAAAATGGAAGTTTGCTCACGCGGCGTGCGAAAACGAGAGAGCATTTCGACATTCACCGGGAAGGCTGCCAGCCGCTGCAAAAATGTTTCATAATGTTGTTGCGCCAGCACCGTCGTCGGTACGAGGATCGCGACCTGCTTGCCATCCATCACCGCCTTGAAGGCAGCCCGCAAGGCAACCTCTGTTTTGCCGTATCCCACATCACCACACAGCAAGCGATCCATCGGACGAGTGGATTCCATATCGCGCTTGATATCGGCGATGGCACGTTTCTGATCTTCCGTCTCCACGTAAGGGAACGAATCTTCCAACTCCTTCTGCCAGGTAGTATCCAGTTTGAAGGCATAGCCATGCACCACATTTCGTCGGGCGTACAGGTCGAGCATATCCTGTGCGACTTCGATGACCGCCTGCTTGACGCGACCATTTTTCTCCTGCCATTCAGTTCCACCCAAACGATCCAGTGCTGGGACGGCAC
>JBKPQD010000275.1:0-4151 GCA_046733915.1 Chloroflexota bacterium | reverse complement strand
GGCAACGATGCGTGCGCCCGAGAGGCGACATCCATCAATGATAGAGGCATGATTCAAGCGGTCTGAAAAGATCACATCCTCTTTTCCAACAAGAGCAGAAATTGTTCCAAGATTCGCCGTGAATCCCGATTGGAAGGTGATGACATCCTGCGCGCCTTTAAACGTAGCCAGCCGCTGCTCGAGCTGCACGTGCAGGTCCGTAGTGCCGGCGATCGAGCGCACTGCGGCCGGACCGACGCCATATTTGTGGGTTGCTTCTTTGGCCGCTTCGACAATCTTCGGATGGTTCGCCAAGCCGAGATAATTGTTCGAGCAGAAGTTGAGCACGTTCTTGCCATCCACGACCAGCCATGCGCCCTGCGCCGAGCTAATCGTACGAATGCGGTTGTACAAGCCTTGTTCTTTCAAGCCTTCGATTTCCTGATTCAGCCAATCGAGTTTGGACATGGGAACTCCGTTTACAGGGACCAGAGAATTAGGGATTCGGGAATGTTCGTCGCCCGTCTCCTGTAATGATTATAGTCATTAACAAAAAAACGGCTGTCACGATTCCTTTGTGACAGCTGCCATATTTCAAGATGCTGCATTGAAGTCGGTTCTCCCAGGTAAAGGATGAAAATAGACGATGCAATTCATGACAAGAGTCATACAAAATGCGTATAGCGCTTGTTTCTAATAAGTTACAAATCTTTTGAAAACTTAAACTAATATATAATTTGCTCAGACTATGAGCGACAAGCCTCTGCATCAAAAAATTGAAGATCTCAAAAAAGCAATCGATGCGCAGGCAATGTTGCGTCCGGTGCTGGGGGATTCGGTAGTGGAGACTACTCTATCCGTATTGCGTGATCAATTGATGGAGCTGGAGAAGCAAGCTACACAGCAGGATGCGGCGAATCCGGCGCGACGAAAGCTGGTCACAGTTTTATTTGCCGACGTCTCTGGGTTTACAGCCTTCTCCGAAAACCAGGACGCCGAGGATGTGGCGAATCTTGTCAACCGGCTATGGCTGCGCGCCGACCGTATCATTCAGGATTACGGTGGTTACATCGACAAGCATATCGGCGATGCGGTCATGGCATTGTGGGGCGCCGATACGGCACGCGAAGACGACGCCGAACGCGCTGTCCGTGCCGCTCTCAAAATGGAAGAAACCTTCAAGGAGAATGCGCACCAACTTCCCATTCGTTTGAAGGTGGGCGTAAATAGCGGACAGGTATTGTTGAGCGCCATGGGTACCCAGGCTGAATTCACAGCAATGGGCGATACAGTCAATACAGCCAGTCGTTTGGTCGATCTGGCGGATGGTGGTCAGGTGCTGATCTCGCACGACACCTACCAGTTGGTACGCGGCGTCTTTGATGTACAAAAGCAGAAACTCATTACCGTCAAAGGCAAAGCCGAACCGCTGCAAACCTATGTCGTTCAACGGGTGCGGCCGCGCGCATTCCGTCTGGGTCGACGAGGCGTCGAAGGGGTGACCACGCGCATGGTCGGGCGCGAGATTGAATACCAGCGCATCCAGTCCGCTCTAGAGCGCAGCGTCATGGATCGCCGCCCGGCGGTCGTCACCGTAAAGGGCGACGCGGGCCTCGGCAAGAGCCGCCTCATTTATGAATTTGAAGCGTGGCTGGATTCCCATCCGACGGATTTTTATCTATTCAAGGGTCGCGCCGACGAAGAAAGTGCCAGCCTGGCTTACAGTTTGATTCGCGATGTGTTCAGCAATCGTTTTCATATCCTCGATAGTGATTCCCAATCCGAAGCACGTGAGAAACTGGTACAGGGCATGGCCGCCCTGACAGGACCCGAAATCGATGAGCAAGCCGCGTTTATTGGGGAATTGCTCGGCTTCAATTTTTCTGACAGCATGTACGTGCGCGGCATTCGCAAGGACGCCCGCCAGATTCGTGAGCGATCGTTTGGACATGTTGCCCGCTTCTTCGAGCGTCTCACCCAGCAGGATGGGGTCGTCCTCTTGCTCGATGATATTCACTGGTCGGATAGCGGTTCGCTCGAATTAGTCGAATACCTTGCCAAGCTGGACATCGATTTGCCGCTGTTTATTCTATGCGCGGCGCGCCCCAGCTTGGATGAGGTCCAACCGAATTGGGGAAATGACTTTCCGCGCCATGACCTGATCACCATCAAAAGTCTGGATCTCAATGCCAGCCGCGAACTGATCAACGAAATTCTGCAAAATGTCTCCGATCTGCCAATTGAGCTGGTGGAAACCGTTGCAAAGAATGCAGAGGGCAATCCTTTTTATTTGGAAGAGCTGATCAAGGTTTTGATCGAAGATGGCGTGATTATCAAGGGAGAGGATGTCTGGCAGATTGTCCCACAGCGACTGACGCAAGTCCGCGTACCCGCCACTCTGACGGGGGTCCTGCAGGCCCGCCTCGATCGCCTTCCACCGGGCGAAAACGAGGTCCTTGAACGCGCCGCGGTAATCGGCCTCACCTTCTGGGATGCAGCCGTTGCCTCCATGCATGGCTCCGATTCGGTGCAAATGGCGACCGATGGCGAGGACGTCCATTCCGCATTGAGCGCCCTACGCACGAAGGAGCTGGTTTTCTCACACCAACCATCCACGTTTGCAAGCGCCCAGGAATTCATCTTCAAGCACGCGATTCTGCGCGAGGTCACCTATGAGCGCGTGCTCAAAGCGAAACGTAAACTCTATCACCGCATGGCAGCAGATTGGCTCCTCCAGCAGAGTGGTGAGCGTGTCGATGAATACCTGGCGTTGATCGCGCAGCATTATGAGCTGGCAGGTGATCCGACGCGCGCCGTCGAGTTCTTGGAGCGAGCAGCCGATCAATCGATGCGCTTAAGTGCCTACCGCGAAGCGCTCACGGCCGCCGAGCGGGCATTAAGCATCCTTGCTTCTTCAGACGATACCAATCCCGCTGTGCGCGCCCGCCTCCTGTTGATCATCGGTTCGGCACATCTTTGGCTTACAGATCATGGCACTGCCACGGAACGTTTCGAAGAATGTATTGCCCTGGCGAGAACCATCAAAGATCTAGGGCTCGAATCGAAAGCACTGGCGCGTTTGGGGCGTATTGGGGTGGAGCAGGCAAAGTTCGAACAAGCGAAAAATCACTTAAAGGCTAGTCTCTCCATTGCACAAGCCATCCGTGATATTGATGGGATCGCCTATTGTCTTGCTCACCTAGGCTACATCAGCCATTATGAAGGCAACTATGCAAGCGCGCAAAGGTTTGCCGAAGAAAGCTATGAATTTGCCAAGGCATCGGGCGATGCAATTGCCCAGGCATTCTCTTTGAATATCCTGGCAATGGTCAGCGTGAACAACCATTTTTTCGAGCAGGCGCACAAATATCATCTCCAGGCGATCGAAATCTGTAAATCTGCCGGTGACCGGTATGGACTGGCGCGTGCCTATGGCAATCTTAGCGAATTGATCCGTATTCAAAAGCGATACGCCGAAGCTAAGCCCTATACCGTGGAAGGCATCAAGCTGGCGCGGGAACTTGGCAATCGTTACATTCTGCCGATGATGCTGATCAATCTTCTCTATTCGCAAGTCGGTCTGGGGGAGATGCACGAGGCGTATGCATCGTTGCGAGAAGCACTGCAACTCAATGTGGAAGGCGATTCCACCTCATGGATTTTGTTTTCCCTCGTCGGCTATGCCGACATTCTCACCGCCGAAGGCCGGCGGGAACGCGCCCTGGAGATTCTGGGTCTCTGTTTGAACCGTCCGGAAAGCAACAGCGATACGCGCCGCGATATTCAACTGATTCTCGATGATCTCCGCAAAGTCCGTTCGGACGATATCAAAGCAGGGCTGGAACGCGGCAAGTCTTTAGATCTGAATAGGACAGTTGTAGCGGCATTAGGCGGCTGATTCTGCCTCTACTCCTCGAGTACTTCGGTGAGTAATCCTAGTTCGGTCAGAGCCTCCATCACTTTTGGGGTGGCTCCGCTTTTAGCCACCACTGTGGTTGGGCTGAGTACTTCTCCCAGAAATTTCGACGCTTTCGATTTACGCAACTCTTCCAGGACCTCAGGCTTGCTGAGCTTTAAAATGATCTGGGTCTGAACCCGCGCTTCGGTGCCGTGAGCTTCCCAGCGCCTGAGGGCTTTGAGCAAGGATGGAGGAATCCCGGCATCGGTATGCT
>JBKPQD010000274.1:0-3191 GCA_046733915.1 Chloroflexota bacterium | reverse complement strand
CTATCGATAGCGGGTGGATGAAATACGAGCCGTCGTGAAAGACTGCGATCGCGCCTTCTTCACCCAAGGTGACAATCAGATTCACGCCGAACCGGTCACGCAACTCTTGAGCTGCATGTTGCACTTCCTGTTGTGTGGCAGGACGATAGCCAAGTAATTCTAGTAACTCTTCCTGGTTGGGTTTGATCAAATCCGGACGACTATGAATCCCTGCGGCAAGGGACGCTCCGCTTGAATCGAAGATCACCGGCACGTCATGTTGATGCGCCTGGCTAATTGCTTCTGCATAGAAGTCGATGGGAACGCCGCGGGGAAGGCTGCCGCCCATCACCACACAAGATGCAGAACCCAGAGCTTTTTCATAGCGAGTAGTAAATTCTTCTAGGTGCTGAGGGGATACCTGTAAGCTGGACGTTGTGATAGTAGATTGTCCCGTGCCGGGAACCACGAGCACTGTGTTTAGCCGCGTCTCGCCTTCCACCCAGATGAAGTCTGTCTCGGCGCCGCGCTCGCGCAACATCGCCTCCATGCGCTGGCCGTTAGGTCCCGCAGCGAAACCGAGCGCACGCGTCGGTACGCCAAGTTTTCCGAGGATCCAGGAGACATCTGTCGCCTTGCCGCCCATCCCCCAGGCCGAGTCCGTGGCGCGGATGGTCTGGTTAAGGTGAAAATTAGATACCCGGAGAGTATGGTCAATCCCGGTATTAGGGGTGAGCGTAATGATCATTAAACGTTTGCATCGCTTCCCGCAAACGCGATTGCATCGTTTCCGGATCCATCGGGCCGCCCTCTGGAAGCAAGCGACTCATCAAAATCGCGTAGGCGTTGGTGTCAATTCGCTCGGTAAGATCGAAAGCGGCATCGAGATCCTTGCCAATCACGAATAATGCGTGCCAGGGCGCCATTACGGCGACAGCATATTTTCGAATGGCTTCCTCTTTTCCCTGCATCGCCTCCGCAATGAAGTCCGCCAGCTTTTCGGAATGCGCCGGGGCAAATTTATCTACGACAGGAATGGTTCCAAACTTCAGGGTAGCTTCGAAGATGGGCTCGATCGGTTGACCCGAAGCGACAAAAACCATCACGTGGCGCGGGTGGGAATGGAGAACTGCCGTGCCATCGGGGAACTCCTGGTAAAGCCGGTAATGTACTTTTGCTTCGCGGGAGATATCCCCGTCACCTTCGAGCTTGTTCCCGGCCAGATCACTGACGAGAACCTGATCGGGTTCAAGCTGCCAGTGCCGTTTGCTGCCGCTGTAGCGCGGGGTGATACATACCTGGTCTCCCACACGAACACTGATGTTTCCACCGGCCGCATCGGTGAGATGGCGCCCGAAGACCAATTTCCCGGTTTCCGCTATCTTGCGGCGTGTTTGAGAAATTAGATCCGCATTCCCGGGAGGGCTCTGGACGGGCGCGTCCACTGCTCGCTCCGATTCAATCTGCGAAATGAGGTCCAGGCGCGCAGCGTGACGGCCACCTTCAAACTCGGCATCCAGCCAAGCCTTGACGATCATCTTGGCAACTTCAAGTCCGACGACACGCGAGCCGAGGGTTAGGACGTTGGTATTGTTATGCTGGCGCGAAAGCATCGCCGAATAGGGTTCACTGCATACCACGGCACGGATGCCCTTGACTTTATTGGCAGTAATGGACATGCCGACCCCTGTACCGCAGATCAAAATTCCCAGATCGGCTTGCTGCGATGTAACCGCCGATGTGACTTGCCTGGCGAAGAGTGGGTAATCTGTCCGTTCGGAGGAGTTCGTGCCGAAGTCCTCGCAGCTGTACCCCAGTTCCACCAAGTATTTCTTGATATCTTCTTTCAGTGGGTAACCGATGTGGTCACTTCCGATTGCAATTTGCGTCCGATTCATAAATCGTGGTCTCCCTATAATATTTCACACATGTGCTTCGCCCACAGGGCTGCACCGATCAATCCGCCGTTGATGCCCAATTCCGCCAGGACGAAGCTCACCTTATCGAGTGGAATTACATGGACCCGTTCGCGGATCGTCTGTACGATTGGCGCCAGCAATACCTCTCCGGCCACGCTCACGCCGCCGCCGAAGATCACTCGTTGAGGGCTGATCACGCCCAGAATATTCCCTACGGCAATTCCTAAGTACGTGGCTGCCCGCTGCAGAATCGCAATCGCGATCGGATCGCCCTCTTTTGCAGCCTGGACGACGACTCCTGCGTCGATGCGGTTCAAGTCATGCTGCACCAGTTCGCCGATCAGTGTCGTGTGACCGTGCATGACCTCCTTGATACCCATCGCGGCAATCGCGGGCCCCGAGGCATACAATTCAAGACAGCCCTTTCCACCGCAACCGCAGGGCAAACCATCCACTTCGACCACGTGATGACCGAACTCGCCGGCCGTCCCGCCGATACCCAAGTGGAATTGCCCATTGACAATCACGCCGCCGCCGATACCCGTTCCGATTGCGAGACAAGCAACATTGTCTGCGCCGCGACCGGCACCAAATGTCCATTCCCCGAGCGTGATCGCGCGCACATCGTTGATGAGTGCCACTGGCAGGTGGACTTGCTCTTCGATGATGGCTGCCAGGGGAACATTCAGCCACTTACCCGGCAGGTTTGGTAAAAATTGAATAATACCTTTGTCAATGTCTGGCGTTCCTGGTACGCCAATCCCAATACCCTTGACGGCACCGTCGGGAACCTGACTCTCCTGCCTTAATTCTCTGATCAACTGAATGATCCGTCCGATCACTGCCTGCTGGCCCTCAGCTGCCAGAGTGGGACATTTCCGCTGGTGAAAGATCTGCCCGGTATCGGTGTCCGCAATCGCTGCGCGCAGGTTGGTTCCACCAAGATCGATGCCGATATAACAATTCATAAATCATCCTTCTCAAAGCAAGATCAGGCCCGTCGTTATTATCCTGGGCGGCTCCACGATAAATTTTTTGAATCCAGTTCTTTAAATAAATCCAGGACGAGCTGCGTGGCTTCCGCTAGCTTTGCCCCACTGATCCAGTCGATCGTATCGGTTTGCGTGTGATAAATATCTCGTATGCCGGTGCTCGTCAAAGCAATGCTCGGCACGCCATGAGAATAAAAAATATAATGGTCGCTGGCTGGCCACGGTTCAACCCGGACGACTCCCGGATAGCGGCCGATCGTTTCATCGAGCAAGGTGTCAAAATCGGATGAGGCCGCGAACG
>JBKPQD010000273.1:0-4768 GCA_046733915.1 Chloroflexota bacterium | reverse complement strand
AGCTAAGCCCGGATGGCATGAATCTGATCGGTGAGCCGGTAGAGCTGATTAAACGTGATCAGGCTTGGGAGCGGCCCCTGATCGAGAATCCCGCCATGGTGAAGCACGACGGGAAGTATTACCTCTTTTACTCTGGCAACTGGTGGGAATCCTTGGATTATGCGGTTGGTTACGCAGTTTGCGAAACAGTGAAGGGAACGTGCGAGAAGCCATTAAATAAACCCTGGTTCCAATACAAGGCGCCCGTGATGGGACCCGGCGGCGAAGCCTTCTTCACCGATACCGAAGGAAATTTGTGGATGGCTTACCATGCCTGGACCGGTGCGAACGTTGGTTATTCCGGCGGCGGACAGCGCAGCCTGCGTATTGACCTCGTTACATTTGAAGGTGACAAACCGGTCACTAACGGACCTACTTATACCCCCCAACTTATTCCTTAACATCGATGACCCACGACATCCTCTCTGCGCCCTTTACATGGGCTACCGGTATCGAAGATACCTTCATTCAGCACGCGCGGCCGCGCCTGCGGGCCTTGGACGAATATGAACTGACCCAGCACTATCAGTTGTGGCAAAGTGATATCGACCTCGTCGCCGATACAGGCGTACAGGCTGTGCGCTGGGGGATCCCCTGGCACATCGTCCAGCCTGCGCCCGATCGGTGGGATTGGGAATGGACAGACCGAGCGCTCGAACACCTTGTCACCGTGAAAGGCATTACGCCCATCCTGGACCTGATGCACTACGGCACGCCCATGTGGCTGGATAACAGCTTTATCAACAGCAGTTATCCTCAGCGTGTGGCTCAATATACGGCTGCGGTTGTCGCCCGTTATAAATCCCTGGTGAAATACTACACTCCGCTCAACGAACCGATGGTCAATGCCAGTATGTCTGGATTCAAAGGCGAATGGCCCCCTTACCTGACCGGCGATGATGGCTATGTTAAATTGGCTCTGGCGATTGCTAGGGGCATGGTATTGGCCACCCGGGCGATTAAGTCGGAACAGCCGGAGGCGGTCACCGTGCAGGTGGAAGCCCTGTGGCATACATTTACACGAGACGAGTCGCTCAAAGCACGCGCCGCTCGTGCGAACGCTCGCCAGTTCTTGTGCTTCGATTTAGCCACCGGCCGCGTGAACCCTGAGCATGAGCTTATCGAATATCTACGCGAGAACGGTGTGACGGATACAGATCTCAGTTGGTTTCAGCAGAATCCCGTGACTTTCGATGTGTTTGGTGCCAATTATTATCCGTGGTCCTATGCAGAGTTGAGAATGCATCGCAGTGGCAAGCCCTACACGGTTGTCAGGCGGGCGTCAGGTCAAAAGATTGAAATCATCCTCCGGGCAGCCTGGGAACGCTATCGGATGCCGATCATGATTACAGAGACCTCGTCCAATGGGAATGTCGAAGCGCGGGCGCGCTGGATGGATGAAACGGTTCGAACGGTCTGCTCGTTGCGCAAAGAAGGCATCCCGATCATCGGTTATACGTGGTTTCCTTTGTTTACGATGATCGATTGGGATTATCGTAAAGGCAGGCTGACACTCGATAAGTATCTCGTCCACCTGGGTCTCTATGATTCTGCCTTTGATGCCGAAGGAGTCTTGCACCGGCACGAAACGGCTCTCGTAAAACATTATCAATCTCACATGGCAACGGCAGTGACGCCGATTGCCCATTCGTAATTTAGGAGTTTCTGTGTTGTCCCCGCGTACTCGTTTCTCTCTGGATGGACTCTGGTATTTTTCGCCGACAAAAATGAGCAGTGTCAAAGATTGCCCACAGATCGTGGTTCCCTCTCCCTGGCAGGCTGACCCGCGTTTTCATGACCACGATGGCGAAGCATGGTACCAGCGTGACTTCGAAGTGCCCCAGCAATGGCTGGTTGAAAATCGCATGGTCATTCTCGGCTTTGGCGCTGTGGATTACTTTGCCGAGGTTTGGGTGAATGGGGTCAGAGTCGGTGAGCACGAAGGTGGCTATTTACCGTTTGAATTGGATATGACGAGCGCGGCGCGACCTGGGACGAACACCCTCACTGTCCGGGTGGATGACCCGTTAGAGATCTTTTCTGAAATCCCCCATGGAAAACAATCCTGGTATGGGATGCTTTCCGGCATCTGGCAATCCGTTTGGGTAGAGTCACGCCCGGCAAATTACCTGCAGCGAGTGAAAATATTGACAGATGCCGATCAGGTCCGTGTGGAGGTGAGCGGAAGCGGTGACTTCTCCAATGGACTAACCGCCGAAATTTTCGATCGACAGGGGGTATCCGTTGCCCGAGTGGACTCCACTGAACCGCGTTTTGCATTACGCCTCGAGCACCCACTGTTATGGTCGCCAGATGAGCCGAATTTGTACACGCTGAAAGTATGTACTCGCGATGACGAGCTGAGCGAGACTTTTGGCTTTCGCACGATTGAAGCGCGCGACGGACGCATTCTGCTGAATGGAGCTCCCTTTTATCTGCGCAGTGCACTCGACCAGGATTACTATCCCGACTTGATCTACACGCCGCCATCGCTGGAATACATCGAAGACCAGTTTCGCCAAGCGAAGCAGATGGGGCTGAACTGCTTGCGCATCCACATCAAGATCGCTGACCCGCGCTATTACGCAGCCGCCGATAAGCTGGGACTGCTGATCTGGACCGAGCTACCCAATCATGCCATATTGACCGAGGCTGCCAAGCAGCGCGCTCGCGATACATTGATCGGCATGCTCGAGCGTGATGGGAATCATCCCAGCATTGGCATCTGGACGATCATCAATGAAAGCTGGGGCATCGACCTGACGGACCCCTCGCAGCGCGCCTGGCTGAGCGAGACCTATGAGTGGTTCAAAGAGCTGGATCCCACCCGGCTCGTCGTCGGAAACTCCGCCTGCTGGAGCAATTTTCATGTGGTCACGGATATCGCCGATTTCCATAGCTATTACGCCATGCCCGACCATTACAAAAAATGGCAGAAGTGGACCAATAAATATGCCGGCCGGCCCTGGTGGTTGTTTGCGCACGAGTACACTGCCCACAAGCAGTGGCGCGAGTTTCTTCTCGATCCCTGGCATGGGAATGAACGTCCGCTCGCTGTGGACGCGAAGCCCAAAGGCGATGAGCCGCTGCTCGTCTCGGAGTTCGGCAACTGGGGGTTGCCGGATGTCCAGAAGCTTTATGAAGGCAATGGTGGTGCAGCCCCGTGGTGGTTTGACACAGGACTCAACTGGAATGAGGGTGTGGTTTACCCACGTGGTATCGAGCAGCGATTTCGAGAATATCATCTCGACCGCGTCTTCCCCTCGCTCGCGGCATCGACAGAGGCCAGCCAGCGCCTGCAACTCGACGCGCTCAAGTTCGAGATCGAGGACATGCGCGCCCACCCCAGCATCCAGGGCTACGTGGTCACCGAGCTGACCGATGTCCATTGGGAGAGCAACGGGTTACTGGACATGTATCGCAATCCAAAGGTCTGCACGCCGCTCCTGCACCAGTTCAATGCGGATGATGTTCTGATTCCCATTTGGGATCGATTGACATACACCGCCGGTGACAATTGTTCGATCAGGATTTTGTTCTCCCATTATTCCCCTGCTGAGATCAACGATGCCCTGCTGGTGTGGGAAGTAACCGCCGACAAATTTGAAATCAGCGGTACGCAGCTTCTGGCAGCCGAGTGCTCTCCCTTTGAGATCACCGAATTAGGGTTTGTGAGCTTTGCAACGCCACAGGTCCAGGATCCGACGGAGCTGCATATTGAAATGAAACTCTTCAACGGCGACGAGTTGATCGCCACCACATTTCAGGATATTTATGTTTTCCCGGAGGTTGTGCCCGTCGGCGAAGGGCAGCCGATCTATTCCCCGGAATTCCGCCGACAACTGAAAACGCTGGGATATTCCATCACAGACGATCTCTCGCAGACGAAGGTTGCGGTGGTGACCGTGCTGGATGATACCTTTCGCGAATTTGTCCTGCGCGGCGGCCGTGTATTGCTGCTCGCCGAAGACGAAGACGCGCTTCAAATGCGCGTCCCCGGCTTGGATATCGAGGAGCGTGAAGACAGCGCCTGGCAGGGGGATTGGGCGAGCACGTTTGGGTGGCATCGCTTCGACAAATTACCAACAGGGAACACGGTCAACTTTGCATTTGCGGGCCTTACCCCTGAGTACGTGGTCGGTGACTTTTCCGCCCGGGATTTTGCTTTCCATGTCTACGCCGGGCTGTTCGCCGGGTGGCTACATAAGCCTGTGCCAACGATTGCCCGCAGGCGAATGGGGCAGGGCGAGGTACTCGTGTCGACATTTCAGCTTTCCAAAAATTTGGATCGCAATCCTCTCGCCATGTTTCTGTTTGCAGAATTGCTGAAATTGATCAACGACCAAAAATAAGTTCCTAAAATCTCATAACGAATATTTTCGGACTATTGCTTCGGGGTGCTATGCCGCTAGGAAGAGTCTGCGTATCCGCCGGGAAAATAAAGGGATGGGCGGAGCGCTTCCGGCGCGATCTGACCAGAAGGAAGATGGAACTTGGGAGGTCGCCTGAAGCTTCTATGCAGGCAGGATGGAGAAACACATGTTGTGCCCCTCTGCCATCTAATCATCTGCAGAAACCTAAAATCATTGCCATAAAAGTTGCCTATTGACTCGAACTTTGGATTTTGCTATGATGTTATCGTTCACGTGAACGATAACATGTCCAATAAAAGCCGGCAAGTTACGATTTCACAGGTCGCTAAAGAAGCTGGGGTATCTTCTCAGACCGT
>JBKPQD010000272.1:0-1932 GCA_046733915.1 Chloroflexota bacterium | reverse complement strand
GTGTGGGGCGCAGCTGGATGGCGTAGAGACCCTGGTTACCCAAGCGATCACCGACGAGCAGATCGCTGAAGAGCGGGGCAAAAAATCGCCGCGCATCGATCCATCCACCACGCCAGCCAATAGCTGGATTTCCCTGCACCTGATGGATAGCGGAAAGATATTGCCTCTTGCATCCCGCAATGAGTTTACTCTGGGGCGCTTGAGCGAAGGGCAGCCGATCATGCCCGATATTGATCTGACTCCGTATCAGGCATATGCCTCGGGCGTGTCCCGCTTGCATGCTGTTGTCAAGCGCGATTCCGACCGTGTACTTGTGATGGACCTGGGTTCCTCCAACGGTACCTATGTGAACGGACGACGCATTAATCCGCACGTGGAGGAGTCTTTGAACCATGGCGATATTCTTGCTCTGGGGAAATTAAAAATCCAGATTTTGCTGCGAAATATATGATTTGTAGAAAGGCGCAGAGATGGCGTACACCGTGATTCTCCATATTGCCGGGGAACCTTCCATTGTAGGGGAGATCGAGGAATTGCCGAAACTCACCGATACATTGATGGTGGTGAGTAATCCCCGTTTGCGCGATGGCAAGGACCTTCATTACCTTGAGCATAACGTGGTCAAGGTGATCTGGCCTATCGAGAAGCTGAGCCTGATTGAGGTATTGCAAAGCGAAGAAGAAGAAAATCTGATCGGCTTTGTGAGGGAATAAACAAACCATGTCCGATGAGTTTGACCGCCGCCGCATCCTCGTGGTGGATGACGAAGAGCGAATGGTGCGCTTTATCCGTATGAACCTGGAGCATGATGGCTTTCAGGTGTCGGAAGCATTTAATGGCAAGCAGGCAATTCAAAAACTACGCGATATCAACCCGGATTTGATCCTGCTAGACGTGATGATGCCGGATATCGACGGCTTCGAGGTACTGGAGACCATTCGCGAGGCAAGCAACGTGCCGGTCATTATGCTGACTGCCAAAGGCGAGGAAGACGATCGCGTACGGGGACTCGAGCTCGGCGCAGATGACTACATTACCAAACCGTTCAGCCCGCGCGAGATGGTCAGCCGGGTCAAGGCGGTGATCCGCCGGACCGAGGGCGCCAGCGGCTCGATGCATGACATTATTGAGGTGGACGATCGCCTCAAGATCGATTTTGACCGCCGGGAGGTCTGGCTCGAGGGCAAGCTGGTCAAGCTGCGACCGACGGAGTATCGCTTGCTTTATCATCTGGTCCAGAATGCGGGCTGGGTGGTAACCCATGACCAGCTCTTGGTCAAAGTTTGGGGCTATGAGTATCGCGATGAGCCGCATTATGTGCGCTTGTATATCAACTATCTGCGCCAAAAGCTGGAGAAAGATCCTGCCAACCCCAAATATATCCTGACGGAGCGTGGGGTGGGGTACCGGTTTGTCGACTACAAACGACAAAAAGTATAAACACCGCCTAAGCATTTTCATACGAAATTTTTATGCAGAGCTTGCGTTTTTTTAACGTGAGCTTTTTATATTAAAAGCGAAATCTCAATCCTATTCAGCTAAGGAGGTAGCTATGTCTAACTTAATCCGTTGGGAACCTGCCCGCGAGATGATGACCCTGCGTGAGGCGATGGATCGCCTGTTCGATGATGCCTTCACACGCCCGCTTTCTGTCGGAGATGGGTGGTCCATGTCGAATCCTGCCATCGATATGTACCAGACCGAGAATGATGTGATCGTGAAAGCGTCCGTCCCGGGTATCAAGGCCGAGGAAGTACAGATCAACATCACGGGCGATGTGCTCACACTCAAGGGTGAAGTCAAGCAGGAAGAGGAACGCAAAGACAAGGCATGGCACATCCGCGAGCATCGCTTCGGCTCGTTCGAACGCTCGGTCGCATTGCCGACCGCCGTCAAGACTGACAAAGCGGAAGCCGTGTTCGAGAATGGCAT
>JBKPQD010000271.1:0-2328 GCA_046733915.1 Chloroflexota bacterium | reverse complement strand
CTATACAGCCGCAATCATGCTGGTGATCAGCATTTCGACGCTAATCACTGGCAGTTTTTGGTCGATTCTCGTAACGGAAAAACTACAGGTTCCCGCTCAAAATCTGGCAATTTTTCCATTCGTCCGGTCGGTGATTATTCTCGTCTTTTTCTTTGTCGTGACACCGCAAATCAATAAGCTGCATTTCAAGCTACCCATGATCCTTGGATTTCTCGGCTTTGTCGCCAGCCAGCTGATCTTGATCACTACACCTGCCCAAAATTATGGTCTTCTCCTGCTGAGTGTTTTGATCGAGGCATGCAGCTTTGCAGTGGTCAATCCTCTGGTCGATCGTTTGACTGTCTTAACCATCGAGCCCAAAGAACGAGCCCGCATCCTATCCATTATTTTTGTGGTCGTGATTTTATTCTCGTCGCCATTTGGATGGATTGCCGGTACGCTTTCTGGAATTAATAAAAGCCTGCCGTTCTTGCTCAATATCACGCTGTTCCTGTTGGGAGCGATACTGGCCTTTGCCGCCGGGCAAATTTCATTGAAAGAACCGGTTGCAGAAGCGACAACAGATTAATGGAGCACTCGCCGCTCGTTTGTAGCGGCCCTAATTTCAGGAAGACTTATCTCGAAACATTCTCACTAGTGTAAATGCCAGGATAGGGGTCGTTACTATAAACACAATCACAAATTCAAGGGGAGCTTCACTTCGCAAAGCAGCTTTGATGCCATCGCCTAAAGCCGCCCCCAAAGACCATCCGAGAATGTTTGCCACGATCCATCCCTGAGAATTTGCCGCTCGGTTACGCAGCACCAGCCATTGGAAGAAGCCCAGCAATGCACCAAAGAGTGCGCCGTGACCGAGTCCTTCTAGAATTTTGCCAGTCACCCCACTGCCGGTTCCTAAGAGACCAGCGAGATTGACAGTCCAAAAAATTGCCCAGGCGGCAAATGTGGCAGCGACCCACCATGGAGAAACAAGCCGTCGTAACGCAAGCCATTGCGTTACCGCACAGCTCAATCCAAAGGTACAGCCAAGGGTCAGCCCAAACAAAAAGGGTGGAAAATTATTGATCGCCGCGCCTAAGCCTGCGAACAGGATCATTAATCCCGCGATAAAGCCTGCAAGCGTGGCAAGACTCCACCATACTCCTAATTTCCAATCGTTGGTGTTTCTCATATCTAGCTCCTTTGCGCGAGATATGTGGCGATATTTCCCTGGGTGGGTGGCATCTGATAGACAAAAATTAATTCCTGCCTGTCAATTTCTTGAGGCTCCCATTCACTAAAATCGGCCGAGATGGAAACCAGGCGCGCACCTTTTCTCATGTGTGCTTCCAGATGTGGAGCAAGTTTCATCACTTCTTTCGAAGTGGCATATACAAAGACGACGTCCGCATCCTTCAGATCCGCCTTGTAGAAATTCTCCCAATGTACCTGGATTTGATTCCCAAACCCGCTGGCGGTGGCGCGCAGCCAGATGAGTGCACATTGAATGGGACCAATTTCCAACCCTACCGCTTTTGCGCCAAAGTCGCGCGCCGCGATGACCAATACACGTCCATCGCCCGCGCCCAGATCATACAATGTTTCATTCGGTCGTAGTTTTGCCAGTTTCAATGCTTTTTGGATGCGCTCCGGTTTTGTAGGAACGGGAGGCAGCCCATATAGCGCCGGGACGAGAATCCATAGACCCATGACGATAAAAACGAGAATAAAGAAAAAGAAGGAAAAGAGGATCATTCTTTAATCATGGTCCCGCGATACATACCAAACGGCAAGGAGACCCAGGATATTGAATGCAACAGCCGCGCCCGTCACAATGGAAAATCCTAACGCATAAAGCGTTGGTGCCAATAAAGCGCCGACCGCACGCCCAATGGAATGGCCGGCGCCCGCAAACGACAGGGTCGTCGCGCGCGCAGATGGCATGACCTCGGTGTACAACGGGATGATGCTGACGATTGTAAACTCAAATGTAATATAAAAAAGGAACAAGCCGACCAATGCACCCGTTTCCGAGCGCCCGATGAGCGGCAAGAGTACCGCCGCGAGACAATTGGCAACGATGCCATACCCGGTAGCACGGAGTTTTCCAATCCGGTCCACGAACAAAGTGACGAATCCCTCCCCACCTAGTTCCGACAAGCCAATAATGGCAGAAGCTCCGGCTAACGCCGCAATCTGCAGCTTGAACGAGTCCTCCAGCCATACGCCAAACATCAGGTTGACCACTTCATTCGCCGCCGATACGGTCATACCGATGGAGAAGGTAATCAGGACAACGGGGGACGTCAAAATCGCTTTGACGTTTCCAAAGATGCCATCCGCATGATG
>JBKPQD010000270.1:0-1884 GCA_046733915.1 Chloroflexota bacterium | reverse complement strand
CATTGACTCTTGTAGGTGGTGCCATTTATTCAGCATTTCTGTTCTGGCGCAAAAAGATCCTTGCCAACCGCATGTTTGGAAATATTTTGATCGCCGCCGGTGCCCTCTCGCCGGCAATGGGTGGAACATTCCTGCGCATCGGATTGACCGATTTGTTGTATCTCAGCGAGCTGGTTGGTGCAATCCTGATGTTTATCGGTTTTGTCCTAGCCACTTCGCCAACGACAGAAGCAACTTCCTTGCAAGCACGGGCGTGATTCAATGTTCCTAATCTAACGACAGTCACTTTCGGGTGACTGTCGTTTTTTCTCGGAAAGAAGCCAATTTTTCATACAGAACTTTAATGCAAAATTTATATTTCAGGTTGCCCGCGGCATGCGGTGCTGTGCGATTCACGCTATAATGAATTTTATGATACTCGACTTACCACTTTTACTTGAAACCAGACGAAATCACTCGGTTGAACACGCAACACTCCACATCCTTGCCCGTAAATATCCAAAAATGACCATGGGTGGTCATTCCAACCCGACCGGCTTCTACCTGATGGGCGGCTTCAGCAAAGAGGAAATCCAAGAAGCGGCGGATGAGGCGATGCGACGGATCCGCGCTGGAGAGAAGGAACTCGCCATCCACGAGGGATGCGGCACAAACATTGCCACATCTACACTGCTCCCGGCGATGTTTGCCTTTGTGCCGATGCAGCAGGCGCGCTCCAACATTTGGCGCGTCTTCCTGATCCCGTTTGCGATCGGTCTAGCGGTCATCGGTTATTTCCTCAGCAAGCCGTTGGGACCCTGGCTGCAGCGCAACGTCACCACCGAGGCGAATCTCGGCAACATGCGCATCGTGGATATCATCCCCGTGCGCAAAGGGCTGTTCCGCGTTATCACAAAATAGATTCAGCACAAACCCCGCGAATTAGAGCGGGGTTTGTGGTTAAAAAATGGCAAACATCTTCTTCCTCTACGGCAACGACGAATTCGCCATCTCACGCAGGCTCAAGGAATTTGAATCTGATTTTCCCGACCCGACCAGCGCAGACATGAACACTGCCCGCTTTGATGCCCGCTCGATGAGCGAGGATGATCTCAATAATGCGGTCAATGCCATGCCCTTCCTGGCCGAGCGACGCTTGGTGCTGCTGGCGCACCCCTCTTCCAAATATAACAATCCCTCCATTCGCAAGAAGTTTCTTGAATACCTTGAGAAAATGCTAGATACCACACGACTGGTGATGTACGAGTCCGTTGACCCGCGCGATGCAGAGAAGCACTGGCTGGTGAAGTGGGCGGGCAAGAATGAAAAATTGATACAGGTACGTGCCTTCATGCTGCCGCGCTTGAAGGATATGACCGGCTGGATCGTCAATGAGACCAAGAACCAGAGCGGCAAGATCGAGCCTCGTGCAGCCGAGATGCTCAAAGAGATGGTCGGCGTGGACACGCGTCAGGCCGGAATGGAGATCGCCAAGCTGCTGGCATACGTTAACTGGGCGCGCCCGATCATAGCTCAGGATGTGGAAGCGGTCTGCATTGTCACCTCGCAGCAATCGGTGTTCGACTTTGTCGATGCGCTGGCGAACGGGAATGGGAAATCGGCCCAGCATCTGTTGCATCGTTTGCTTGAGAATGAAGACCCTTTTGCGTTGTGGGGAATGGTCGTGAGACAGTTCCGTTTATTGATCCAGGCGCGCGAAATTTTAGATGGACGTGGTAACAAGGATGATGTTGCCCGCGCCTTGAGTATCCATCCGTTCGTTGCGGAGAAGGCCACGCAGCAAGCGGCGCGCTTTTCGATCGAGGCACTGGAGAATATTTACCGCCAATTATTAACGATTGACGAGGGGGTCAAAACAAGCCAGGTCACGCTGGATCTGGCGAT
>JBKPQD010000269.1:0-3742 GCA_046733915.1 Chloroflexota bacterium | reverse complement strand
TTCGCCAATCTTCTGATACGTCCATAAATCATCGGTGGGGAATTCATCGTCAGAGCGATCGTCATACGGGCGCAGGAGGACGCCGCTCATCGTGTGAAAGGATACAGTACCGGTGATGTTCGGGTGCCTGGCAATGAAATCTACGAGGTTACGTGCCTCCGGCTCGGAAGCAGGATAGGGGCCAGCACCATGTTGATCGCTTTCCGGGCGCCAGCCAGCCGGGAAGTTGCGATTCAGGTCCAGCCCCTGTTTCGGACCCGCAATTTTGATAGAAACACCATCGTAATTTTTTAAATACCCCTCCGGCAGGATACGATAATATGTTCCACCGGTCTCGATTGGATCGCGGCGAATCATCAAGCGCGGCTCCTCTGGATGCGCCTTCCAAGCGCCATTCGGGTCTTCAATCCGCATTTGTAATATACGTCCATCGCCATCAATATCTTCGCTGCCTGCCATGCCTTCGATGGGATCGTCGGTGTAAGGGTATTCACGCGTACTGGAGCGGATCAACTTCGGTCGATCGGCGAGTGCCCATTCGGCGCCATCCGGGTTGACGCGCGGCACAATGTAAAACGCGCGCGTGTCCAAGGCGCGGGTGGTATTGTCATCTTTTTTGTAATTGGTCACCAGCGAGTGGATGAGATACATCGCTGCAGCGGAGGCCGTTACTTCCGAGGCATGGATGTTGCCATCCACCCAAAAAGCAGGCTTCTCCGTGTCACTGCCTGTCTTGAAATTGGTCGCCGTAATCAACCAGACATCACGCCCTTCGTTGCTCTTCCCAATCGATTCCAGGCGGATGAGATCCGGATACTCCTTGGCATACTCTTTCAGAAAACGAGTGAGTTCAGGGTACCGATAGAATTTATTGAAGCGAATATTTGGCATGCTATGCTCCTCTATGGAAACAAAACGGCACAGAGAATTGCAAGTTTTCCATCTCTGTGCCGCGGTGTTAGTTTCATACTGTTATTTTACCGCCGCCTGTCCGAGGTGCGAGCAGTAGCGCCGAGCAAAGTTTCTAATTGTTCCAGATGTTTGGACTCGTGCGTTGCCATCCGGCGAATTTGCGTGAAGACCGTGTGTTTGCGCCCAAAAATGATTGCTGAACGTTCCCACGCCTTCAATGGTAAATCTTGCAAGACGCGCAGGAGATTCTGGCGCTGCAATGAAAATGCTTGGAAGGATTCTTCAAATGGCAGTTCCGCGTAACGGGTGACCTTTGTCCATTTTCGCTCATTGACGTCAGAGAATTCCGGCTCGTTTTCGGCGAGCATGGCATAAATGGAGTGCGTCCAGAGGTCGGCGCAGGAACGAAGGTGGGCGAGAATATCATTCGCCGACCAGGATTTGTCGTCAGCTTTGTGACGCAGACTCCTATCATCCAGGTTTTCCACAGTATGTGCAATCCTCTTGAGAGTCTCTGTGAGGGCCGCGATATGCTTTTCTATTTCAGCAGGAGTGGACTTCATTTTGGTGTTTCAAAGAAAAGTGAGGTACTGTTACGCCAGCCCTCTGTGACAGATTTAAGGACAAGGTTTTTCACAAATTCGGGGTGAATATTTTGATGTTGTAAAAGCTGCGGAATGGGCATCCAGATTGGAATATAGATTCCCTCTTCCGGATCGTCCGGATCTGCATCGGTGTATTCTTCACCAGCACCGGTACCGAATTCGCCGGCGACATGCTCGGCTAAGAAATAAACCTGCCTGCTTTTGTGTCCGAGTTGAATCTCAGCGATCTTCTGCTTAATAGCGACTTCGACCCCAAGCTCCTCCATCGCCTCACGAATAGCGGCTTGTTCCGGCGATTCCCCTTCATTCATGCCGCCTCCAGGAAAGACAAAGTAGTCCAGGCCGGCGCGGTGACGCTCGATCAGCGCGACCTTTCCCTCCTGAACCAACACAATTCCAGCACGAACTCTCATTCCGTTCCTTTCCACTCTAATGAATGCGTCCCATATACGCCAATGCGGAGAATAAGACCGCCGTCATCAGGGCATGCGGAAATTCACCGCGCGTTGCCAGCTCGATCAATTCGTCCAGGGGCATCAGATGCACTTCGATGTCCTCACCGGCATCTAAGTTTTGCTCACTTACTCGTTCTGCACCATAGGCGAGGAAGCAATGGAGAGTGTTCACTTGCAACGCTGGGTTTGGATAGAGCCGAGCAATTGGAATCAGCTCGGAGACGCGATACCCAGTCTCCTCCAGCAGTTCACGCCTTGCGCCGTCGACAGGATCTTCGCCGTCCTCGACGATACCGCCCGGAAATTCCCACAATACGTCTGTAACGCCGTGACGGTACTGTTGGATTAACACAACTTCATTGTCCTTGGTTACTGCCATGATGTTCGCCCAGGAACGGAATTCAAAAATCGTGGCATCCAACAATTTGCCGTTGCCAAGCTCGCATTTATCAATGCGAAACCGGGGACGAAAATAGCTCGTTTCCAAAACTTTCCATGGCTTGATGGTCATCAGACTTTGTCAATTTCTTTCACCACGCGGTTGATTTCCTCGAGCAAAGGCTTTTGGCTATTTCGTGTCGCTCGAGGCGTTTGGTGAATTGACGCAGCGCGAAGGTGACACATCACGTTCGACGGCGACGCCGCCGGAGCGGGCGAACGCGTTGACGATGGTATTGCAAGGGAAATGGACATATGCCGATCCTGTGATAACTGGTGTACGCTGCACTAATTATAACCAACCCAATTGCAAGGACTCGCCAACCATCATTCTGACACCCGGATGGTAATTACGCTCGGAAACGACGAAGTGTCAAAACCATTTTTAGAAAGATGATCTAAGAGGATATGCTTTGCCTCTTCAGGTGTCAGAAGTTCAGAAGGGCCACACGAATATGTGTGACCTTTGACTTTCCCATATAACATGGCCGGGTTTTGAAGATAGAGCTCAAACCATTGGTCACAGGCAACCAAGCCCACATATCCCAACTGGTAGAACGGAGCAACTCTTTTACCCGTATCCACAACCCACAGCCCCTGCTTCGAAATCTCAATTAATTCCGAGTCCACTGCAGCACTAAAGATGTAGGGCGAGTCTTTCACATCGTTTCTAAGCAAGGATTGGCCTTCCATCCAGTTGGGAACTGTAATCTTCAGATAATCCAAAATGGTGGCAGCAATGTCAATGTTTTGAACATTGGTCTGGATGGTTCCGGCATATGCTCCACGGGGAAACCAAAACAGCAGCGGGACGCGTTGATGCACCGACCACCTCTCGCCGTGATCGGAGTAAATGACCACGACGGTATTTTCCCGCTTATCCGATTTCGCCAAGTAATCGAACAGTTCGCCGACATAGCCATCAAAGCTCAAGATAGCATCGTCGTAGAAGTCGGTCATCCAATCTTGGTCTTGTTTCTGGCCCGCGGAAAACACTGGTTGACGAATTTCAAAACGCGGACCATGTGTGCCGAGCATATGGACATGGATGAAGACGGGGTCGCTGGAGTTATTTAGGGCCGAAATCAGCTCGTCGAACCTTTTTTGCTCGTTCTCGCGATCCGCAGGCTGAATCACCGCTTCATAAGGATTGATCATCGGCTTGATAAAAAAGATATGAAGCACGCGGTCGCTAATACGCTGCAGCATTGTTGCCACGAAATAGGCGCTGTCGCCGCCTCCGAGGAAACGCGTGATCTTGACAACCGGGCTGTCGTTCCCCGAACGCTGATTCGCAATGTCAAAGCCGCCCTGCATGTTGAGGGTTAGCGC
>JBKPQD010000268.1:0-2418 GCA_046733915.1 Chloroflexota bacterium | reverse complement strand
CATGGGCTTCTTCGATCCGGCGAAAGGCGGCAATCCGGTTCTGTTCCAGCACATGTTCTGGTTCTATTCCCATCCAGCGGTGTATGTGTTTGTGTTGCCGGGTCTGGGCATCATTTCGGAGTTGCTGCCGGTGTTCGTCCGTAAGCCGCTGTTCGGCTATCGCTGGGTGGCGATGTCGTCGCTCGGTATTGCGCTGGTCGGCTTTTTGGTCTGGGCCCATCACATGTTTGCTTCTGGCATGAATGAATACCTGCGTGTGCCGTTCATGTACAGCACGCTGCTGGTGGCAGTACCGACAGGTGTGAAGTTCTTCTCGTGGGTGGCGACGATGTGGGGCGGCAAGATCGAGACGCCAACCCCCATGTTGTTCGTGCTTGGAGCGATCGTGGTCTTCCTGCTCGGCGGTCTTTCGGGACCTCCGCATGCCACCGTTTCCGTGGACCTGCACCTGACCGATACGTATTTTGTGGTGGGTCACTTCCATGACACGATCTTCGGCGGCTTTGTCTTCCCATTCTTTGCCGCATTGTATTACTGGTATCCGAAAGCGACCGGTCGACGCATGAACGAGTTCTGGGGCAAGGTCCATTTCTGGATGATGACTCCCTCGTTCCTCGTACTGACCTTCGGTATGATGCGCATTGGTCTCGTTGGTATGCGCCGCCGCATCGCAGACTATGATCCCAACCTCATGGGTGACCAGGTGTTGTTCCGGCTCTTCAATCATGATTACCGCCCAATCGACTTAAGCCACCTCATCTTAACGGTTGCGGGATATCTGATTGCTATTTCCGTGCTGATCATGTTCATCAACATGGTCTACAGTATTAAGCACGGTGAAAAAGCGGAAGGGAATGTCTGGAATTCCCGCTCGCCCGAATGGCAGGTGCCTTCGCCGATGCCCGCCCACAATTATGCCATTCCGTTCCGGGTCGTCGGTGAACCTTACGACTACGGCTTGCCTGGTTCGAAGTATGTCGAGTTCATCTCCGAGCCAGATTACGCCCATCCGGAAACAGAACATACTGAAACGAAGTCACATTAAACACTTGGGGCAGGACCTAAAATGATACAGACACAAACACACGATAATCGCGGCATGCTGGGACAAGGTCTCATCATCTTTGTATATCTAGCCGTGCTGACGATCTTGGAATACTTTGTCGCGATCGCCTTTGACGCGGTTCCGATTCTGGTGGTGGTAGCAGCCATTAAGGCCGCATTGGTCGTCTGGTACTACATGCACATCTACCTGCTTAACTTGGAATCCCGTGTCGAAGAAGAAAATTCCTACGAATACAAAGCCGCCACGAATCGCCTTGGGCTGTGGCTCTTCCTCGTTTCTGACTCGTTCGTCTTTGCTGGTTTGATGATCATGCGCATCAATCTGCTGGGATTGACCCGTCCGCACTTGAACCAGTTCCTGGGACTGATTGTAACTGCCGTGCTCCTGATCTCGTCATTCTTCATGAACCGTGCCGAGACCATGATGCACAACGGCAACCGCCAGGGCTTCCTTCGAAATGTGATCATCACCTTTGTCCTGGGTCTGGCATTCGTAGTCGGCGTCGTCTTCGTTGAGTGGCCCGGCGCCATCCGTGAGGGCGTCACACCCGGCGGCGGACCGGCGGGTGCAGCCTTCTTCATGATGACCGGCATGCACGCATTACACGTCATATCTGGTCTGGTCCTGCTGATGATCGTGTACCGGAATGCCCGCCGCGGCCTGTATGATGAGAAACAATATCCGGTAGAAGCCGCCGCCGTCTACTGGCACTTCGTGGATCTTGTCTGGATTTTCTTCTATCCTGCTCTGTATTTGATCGGGACCGCGATCACATAGCCTAGCTGCTTCGGGTAGAATTGAATAGGAATGAAGAATCGGGGCGGCCGGTGGGTCGCCCCGTTTTCGATGGTAAAAGATGCTGAACGAACTGGCGGAGAGAGTATGCCAACAAATGTGCTAGTCAAACGCGTGATATATTCGCTGCTCGTGGGTTTATTGTTGGGCGTCGCGATTGCAGAAATTTCGTTTCTCTTGCTGCATGAGACCGCCCGAGCGCCCAAAGAAATCACGCTTGTCATTCCAAAGGGGACGGCTGACCAAATCGCCCGGGGCGAGCAACCTCCAACGATTCCTGAGAACATGGTTTTTGTGGTCGGTGACAGGCTGCTTGTGCAGAATGAAGATATCGTCGATCACAAGCTAGGCCCTTTGTTCATTCCGGCGAAGTCCTCGGCGCGCCTCTCGCTCAATACCGAAGAGAGTCTCGCGTATGAATGTTCCTTTCAGCCGAGTAAATATCTCGGAATGGATGTCCAGGAAGCAGTCACCTCCTCCACACGGATGTATGGGATTATCGAAGTTGGACTTCCATTGGGAATTCTCTTCGCCCTCTATACCGCGATCATGCCTGT
>JBKPQD010000267.1:0-6740 GCA_046733915.1 Chloroflexota bacterium | reverse complement strand
GCTCGGAATATATCGCGCTAAACACGAATCCCATGGTGATGCGGCAGATGCCATTGAGCAGCAGCAATTTCGATGAAGTAGCCTGTAGGGACTGGATCCGGGGGAAAGAGAAAATGTGGGAGGAGCATGGATACGGTCCGTGGGCATTCGTCATTGGCAGCAAGTTCGCTGGCTGGGGTGGATTGCAGCCTGAAGAAGGCGAGCCAGACCTTGGTTTAGTCCTGCACCCGGACTACTGGGGCTACGGGAAGATGATCTACGATGAAATCATCCGGCGCGCCTTTGGCGAAATGGGGTTGAAATCGGTCACGATCCTCTTCCCACCCACAAGGACTCGCGTCAAGGGAATTTTGCGCCTGGGCTTCCAACCGGATGGAGAAGTGCAGGTCGGTGGTGAGAGATTTATCCGCTACCGCTTGATTGCAGATAACGCGCAAAGGCAATAAATTTAAATAAAACAGGTTCCTGAGCGAACCTGTTTTTGGTTGAATTTACTCGTTCGCGAGTTCGATCACAACCTCGCCGTCGCGTTCGATGGTCGCCCAGCGCTCGGGTCCCAGTTGCACCCAGGTATCTTTTCCATCGCTCCATGTGTTCAGAATGGTAATCCTCTCGCCTTTACGCAGCCGACCCATCGTTTCTGCCATCGGATTGGGCTCACGCAAAAGGTCGAGTCCGCGCTCGAGAACCATGGCGTGAACCTTTTTACCATGCGGATCCGGCCCAGGAACGGGATTGGTCGGAGCATGGGCGCCGTCATTTTGCGCACGAGGCGGATGATGCTCGGCCTGGATATCAAGTTGCGCTCGATCGTTCAGCACAGGAACGAGCGGACTGGGATGATCGGATTTCTCAAATTCAGTTGCTGTAATTACATTCTTAGCATGGCAATTTGGACAGTTGAATGCATCGTCCACGGACCCCAGAGAGAATTTAATCCTGGCAGCCAGAATGTGGGCGGCGGATGGCTGCCAGGTTTGCTGGCAATTCACACATGTAATTTCCATCGGTTACACCTTTCCTCTGAAGAGAGACAGCCTCCCCTTCAGGGGCTGCTATCTGGATTAACGGAATTACAGATACGATGCTACGAGAGGTCATTGGGGAACGATGCTGTGCGGCGCGGTTGTTCTTTCCATCCCCGTGGCAGTTACTTGTTGCTCCCCTCCTTTGATACAACAAAGAGGCATGAGACTACGTCTCATGCCTCTTTGTTGTCTTCCCCCCTAAATTGAAACCAGGAAGAAATCCCGGCTCCAAGAACCCACTATTTCACAAAGACGGGCACCAAGCTGTTCTCGTAGTTGCCGTTTCCAAGCTGGCCGTCTGTGTTCAAGCCCCAGCATTGGATGTCATCTTTGCCGGGCGTCTGCGAGGTGATCAGCACGCAGGCATGGTTCTTGCCTACAGCCAGCTGCCAGGCAGCAGAGAGATTGAGAACGAGCTGCGGATCGACATTGCTTGTTTGCGAGTTATTGCCCAACTGTCCGAATCCGTTCGCGCCCCAGCACTTAACGGTGCCGTTATTGAGAAGGACGCATACGTGTCCGACACCGCTATCCGCGTCTTTCGCCTGGTCGACACTGCTGATGACTTGTGACTTACCCGCCTGGAAAATGACGGGTGTACCATCCGCATTCAAAGCGATCACAGTCTGACCGAAACGATTCACCGCCACGTCGAGGCCGGCTTTGGGCGCCTGGTTGGTCCCCGTCGGAACTTGGCCGAGGTCCTGGGAAACGCCGGCGTTGACACAGCGTAGCAGGCCGGAGCTGGTAATGCCACAGGATTTGTTCTGACCCGCGTCTACGCTCGAGATTCCCGTGATCAGAGAGGCGGTTGTCGGGACCGTGCTGTCGATTTTCTTTCCATTCGCCAGCTGGCCGCGATCGTTGTTGCCCCAGCACATTACCTGTCCATAGGACATGACGGCGCAGGTGTAATCCAAACCGGCGGTGATATCTGCAGCGTTGCTCAAGACTTTGACAGGCTTGTTGCGGTCGGTGGTTGTGCCGTCGCCGATCTGACCCTGGGAGTTCTGTCCCCAGCACCAGACGTCGCCGCCAGTGAGCACACAGGTGTGGTTACCACCGGCAACAATGGTGGATGCTCCCCCAATGCCGAGCACCTGCACCGGAACATTGCTGCCCGTATTGGTGCCATCGCCAAGCTGTCCAAATTGATTGTTGCCCCAGCATTGGACTCCGCCTTCCGGCGTGATCGAGCACGTATGAGCAATACCGGCTGCGATCGCATGCGTCTTGCCACCCGTGACCGGGATGAAGCCCGTGAACGACGAGGATGGGAAGGAGGGTGTCTTTTTCGGTGTTTGAGGCGTGTTAGTCGGCGTGCTCGTTGCTGTACTGGTGGGAGTACTCGTCAATGTTCCCGTTGGGGTATTGGTAGGCGTGTTGGTGGGAGTACTCGTCGGAGTATTGGTAGGTGTATTGGTTGGCGTGTCGGTTGGCGGGATAAATGTACCCGTCGGTGTATTCGTCGGCGTGTCGGTTGGCGTATTGGTAGGCGTGTTGGTCGGAGTATCCGTAGGAGTATCGGTCGGCGTATTGGTAGGTGTATTCGTCGGAGTGTCGGTTGGTGTATTGGTTGGCGTGTTGGTCGGCGTGTTCGTAGGTGGAACCGGCGTACCAGTCGGAGTACTCGTGGGAGTGTTAGTGGCAGTATTGGTGGGTGTATTCGTCGGCGTGTTGGTAGGAGTATTGGTCACCGTGTTCGTCGGTGTATTGGTAGGTGTGTTGGTCGCCGTGTTCGTCGGTGTGTTGGTAGGAGTATTGGTAGGAGTCGTCTCGAAGTTTGGCTGGATGGTATTGATGATCAGCTTGTAAGGCGAATAACCGGGAGCTTTGGAATTGATCTGGAAATTCCACAGGTTATCTGATCCATATAGCAAGGCACAGCTCGGGTCTGGGTTGGTAATATATTCACCATTATTAGAGGGACCACCTGTGTTCGGTGTTGCCCAGATGCGATAGCGCCAACCGACGAAGTTGCCCTTGTTATCAATCTTTTTGTAAACTACGATTGGACCGAGCGCACAACCCCAATAGTTATTTTCTGCATTGGTGTACTGCACGTTGTTATCATTGGGAGCACCATTGATAATATCGTAGCCTGAATTATTCAGGAAGACGTTGTAATTGATCGTCGTACCCGGCGCACCGATGTCGCTGCGAATGTCGATGCCGTTGCCGTTATTTCGAAGTGTATTGTTTTGGATCTTGATCGTATTGCTTCCCACGACAACGGGCTGCGCGATCGCTGTATCGTAGTTCTGGATAATAAAACCAATGATTTGGACACCTTCCACCTTGATGGTGATTCCCGTTTTATTGGTACCGGAAATGGTCAGGCCATCCAGAATAGGCGCGTTCCCACCGGCACCGGGCACCAGCGAATTCCCTGGATCTCCCAGCAGGATTAGGTTAGCGGTCTCGATGACAATTTGTTCAGCATAAGTCCCGGCCTCGACACGAAGTGTTTTATCATCAGGAAGACCATGGAGCTTGATATTATCGAGGGCGGCCTGGATGGGAGTGGCAGATTCGAAACAGGTGGCGCTTACACCACCATAGGCAGCACAGCCGCCAATCGGCAGGAAGCGATAGAGGACACTACCGCGAGTAAAGTACGGATCCCCGGTGGAAAGCGTTTCGGCAGTATCGACCGTGCTTAACACCAGAGGCTCGCCGGACGAATCCGCTAAGGTAATGTCATTTTGGACAGCCGTCGAAACGATCGCAGCCAAATCGACGCTGGGTGCTTCCGTTGCGGTCGATTCCTGGGTGGCAGGTGCATCGGTAGCCGATGCTTCTGTCGCCGGTGCCGTTGGAGTGGCATCGACGTGGAAGGAATCCTCAATTGTAGGGGTAATGGGGAAATCCGGCACAAGGGTCGGCGCTTCTGTAACAACCGGCTCCTGCGTGCTGACAGGTTCCTGAGTCATCACCGGTTCTTGCGTGGCGACCGGCTCCGCGGGTTGCGCGGCAGGCTCGGAGGTTTCCGCCGGGGGCGGTGTCGTGTCATCTGCCAAGACGGTGATTGGAAAAACAACGGACGAAATTAATGAAATTAAGAGAACGATCGAAAAAATGGTTAGCTGCTTTGTAGTCTTCATTGTCATAGCTCCTTCTCATCCCTGAATGATGCAGGCCTGGGTGGGTTCTTGGATGATAACAACGGCTGCAGGGATGAATTTCAGTGATGTGGCCTTTCAGTTTTGTTATCCGCTACATGACAAAAAGCAAGCTCATAGTGTTACTTCTCTTGCATAACAATTGCGTCACATTTCCGTGAGGCGGGTCGCAAAAAAACGTTTTTGGGTCGTATTCGCCCGTGGTCAAGCCTCAAATGGAATTTCAGCAAAGTTAAACGGAAAACTACCAGGAATCTGGGTATTAAAAGGTGGAAAAAGGCCACATTGCCTGGCATCCGTCCCTGACAGCACTTGCAGTTCTTTATAGATTTGAAAGGTGACAACGTCCTGGCTCCGCTGCGCAATTTTGGCAGATATATAACCCGCCCGATCAGCTGACACCTGCGGATGTTTTCATTGCCACCCCGGCGGAAACAAATCGGCAATCGGCACCTGGTGTTTGGAAAGCCACGGATTCTAGGGTGAGTTTGTGTTTTAATAGGACCTTTCTGGTAAGTTCCAGCGCCGTTTCATAAATAGGAGACGATATGCAATTAATCACTGTCAATCTTGGAGAACAAAAACCGCTCTATCTAAAAGACCGCATTGATCAGACCGGTATCTTCAAATTACCTGTGCAAGCGCCGGTCCGAGTAACCAGGCTGGGACTCGAGGGTGATGTTATCGTCAGCAAAAGACATCACGGCGGACCCGATCAAGCGGTCTACGTGTATGGCTCAGTAGATTATGAATGGTGGTCTAAAGAATTGGGGCGGGATTTTGCACCCGGAACCTTCGGTGAGAATCTCACCATCCGCGAGCTGGAAAGCGCACGGTTCCATATTGGCGATTATCTCCATATTGGAGAAGTCACCCTGCAGGTCACGGCGCCGCGTATTCCGTGTGCGACCTTCGCGGCGCGCATGGGCGATCCTCAATGGGTCAAGCGATTTCGCCGCGCCGAACGACCCGGATTATATTGCCGGGTGATGCAGGAAGGATTTGTCAAACAAGGCGATCCTGTCTCTTCAGAAGCTTATACGGGCTCCACGATTTCGATTCTGGAGATGTACCGCGAGTACTACAACAGAAATAAAAGTGACGAGACGTTTCGCCGCCATCTCAGCGCGCCGATTGCCATCCGCGCCCGCAAGGATTTGGAAAAGGAATTGCACAGGTTGCATTCATAGAAATAATGTTCTATAATCCCATAGATGCGATCCAACTTAGAGATAGGAGGATGATGTGAGTAGTGCCCCCAACCCCACCGACCAGACCGAAGTGAATAAAATGATCCGCCAGGAGGATTTCCTGAACAATCTCTTTGCCCTCCTAGACGAGACCTTCGAGAATCATCATGGTATTTTTCTGGACAAAAACACGTCACTCTTCCCGACGCTCGAAACGGTTTCTGCCGAGCAGGCGTCGATTCCCGTTGGAGGGAAATGCGCCTCCCTTGCCGCGCAAGTAGCGCACGTGACGTTCTATCTGGAGGTGCTGGAACGGTATGTAGTCTACAACGACCAATCACGCGTCGATTGGGGCTTGATCTGGCGCACCGTGGAAAAGGTCACGCCTGAAGAATGGGACGAGTACAGGCAGAAACTCAAAGATGCTTACCGGCGCATCGAAAAGATGTTCCGCGAAAACCCCGTCTGGAATGACGATTCGATCGGTGGCGCGCTGGCAATTGTTGTGCACACCGCCTATCATCTCGGAGAGATCCGCCAGGCGTTGTGCACATTGAAATGAAGTGACGCGTGCTACCGCGTTCACGTTATGAAATGCCCGATTTTTCTACGCTGCATTAAACAAACGCGGCTCGATGAATGGGTATCGTTCACACCCAGCCTGCCACCAGAACGATTACCTGGGCCCACTTTGCGCGTGTGACTCAAAGCTTGAGGGCACAAGGTACAAACGATTGAATCACAACGGCGAGGAGTTCACATGAATAGGCTATGCAGCAATACGTCTTTCCGTTGCTATTTCGCAGATTAGCCAATCAAGTGTGCTTTACGATACATGTAAGAAGCACTTTACCGCCCTTGGTGGTTACTGACCTCGAGTGGGTCGTCAAGCCAAGAAAGGTGCCACAGAGAAAGCCCTGATGATGTAATGTTCGGCTGGGTATAAAGCGTTTCGGAATATCAAAGTGGCACTGGAGAATAGAATTTCCACTGGCTGTATCCACTTCACGCGTGACCTTGGTGCTGAATAAGAGTATGGGTATTCCTGAGTCTGCAGGAACAATCAGACACTCAAAACCCCTGATTACCGTCGCCCTGCCGTGCGCCTGGGCGAACGGCGTTCCGATGGTCAGAGCAAGAGAAGCCGCAACGACGAAAGCGATTACCGATTTCATACGAGTCTCCTTTACTTGTAAAGTACCGATCTCTTTTTGCCATCATAAGACGTCGGAATCATGAAGTATCACCCCCTCAAAAAGCACCAGGTTGCAACTTAATTATACCCGTGGTCGCAAAATATGACCGCCCTGAAATTCGCCATAGACGGGAGAATTCTAAGGCGTAAGAAGACGCTTTCGCTGACAAACTTAGGCGTTCAAAGGCATATCATATGGATAACG
>JBKPQD010000266.1:0-3334 GCA_046733915.1 Chloroflexota bacterium | reverse complement strand
GGCCGCAAGTGCCGGTCTGACGGGCACCGAGCTTCCGAGTGAGATGGCGTTCATCAACGAAGTTCTCGACGCCCTGCCTGACGAAATGTGCAACGTCTTCCTGGTGAATTACTTCAATGACCTCTATGTGTGAAGAAATGTTTCCTGCCCAGCAAACTGTTCAATTTGATAAAACTGGTGCCGCCATCCGGATAGCTCCCACTGCATTATTGCGGCTCCTTCACAACACCCTCGCAGCTCTCGCTCAAAGCGAAGTGATAATGCTGAGCACAGAAAAAGTACGACGCGGTCATGAGCAGGACTGCATCGCCTTTTTGCGAGCGTAATAAGTTTCGAAACCAGTTTGCTTGAGCCTATTCCTCTGCCATTTTCATCTTGTGGCGCACGAGCGCCTGCTTGATGATGCGCTCGAAGAAAAGTTTATAGCCGCCTTCGTCATATAGGATCATGTAATCGGCCGGCCCATATTCTTCAGGAGTCAGCATGATCGCCGGGTTTGGGTTGATCTCCAGGATAAATAATTCGCCTTGCTCATTCATGCGGATGTCACACCGCCCGTACGCGACTCCGTTGATTGCTTTGTACATGCGAATGGCAATGTCATGCAATCGTGCCACCAGGTCAGGATCGGTAACTTCCTGGAAGTCAAAGGGAACGTTGTAATCCCATTTGACATCCGTATGCCAGAACTCCTCGCCGGGCGGGAAGATCAGCTCGGCGGGCGGATAAGCAATTGTATTTTCCAAATGATCAGGATCGTCCACCACAAGGACGTTATACTCCTTGCCCACAATAAACTCTTCCATGCGTGCGGCGCCAAATTCATTACAAATGCGCTCGACCTGCTGCACGAGCTGTTCGGGCGTATCCACGCGTGACTCACGGAACATTCCTGTGCTGCCATAACTTTTGGGATGCTTGACCATGATGGGGTAGCGAAGATTTTTTACCAGCTTCTGAGCTTCTTCCGGGCTGCTGACGCGATATCCCTTTGCAAAGCCGACCCCATGTGCATCGGCTGCTGCCTGCATTTCTTCACGCGTTGGATCAAAGAACGTTGAGTCTGCACCCGTGAATGGAAGATTTAACTCCTCCAGTGCACGGACAACGTCAATGCCCTGATACGTCCACTCCGCATCGGGTTCCTTCTCATAGCCCTCACAAAGATTCAAGTAAACGTCAAACTTTTTTTGGGCATGCAATTCGCGCAAAACATCGAGCACGGGATCTGTCATCGTAAACATTTCCCAATCAAAGCCTTGCATGTACGAAGCGGGATCAAAATCTTCAATCACTTCATCGGTGAGAACACATACTCTCATCATTCACCTCTTCTGGTTAAGGACTCGGTATCCATGAAAATTGATTTTGCAATTATGACACAAACTTATTGAATGACAATGTATTGGAACATTAAAGTTTGATGTTGAATCATTCTATGTATAATGGATATTATGAAATCGTTGAAACGTTATTCTTCTGTGTTTTTGGTCCTTGGTATTGTATTTCTTACAATCGGAATCGCAACGGATCGAACAGCATTCTCGTGGATTGCCGTTGCCTTTGTTTTGATTTCTCTTCTCGCAGGGGGAAGATGGCTGAGACCAAGAAAGTAAACTAGCGCAAAAGATCGCCCTTGACGCGATCTTCTTTTTTTGCTAAAATATTTAGGTAAGCCTAAATTTTATTTTAGTCGTTTGGAGAAACCTATGCGGCATATATCGAGACGAGATTTTCTCAAGGTGGGCGGACTGGCTTTCCTTGGCACAGCGGGTGCTCGTACGGCAATGACTCAAAACAAATCCGTTGTCCATCCGGAAGACAGTGATCCACATGCAACGCACACGATGCAACAAGGCGACCATGGTGACCTGCCCGGTACGCTTGGCGACGTGGATCATGACAAGAACGGTTTTAATCCGACGGATATTTTGACTGATTTTGATTACGGCGAAGTCTCCACACTGCCAAGCGGGCAAACGTTACGCGAATACACACTTGTTGCATTCAATAAAAACATCGAAGTAGTTCCCGGTATAGAATTCCCTGCCTGGACATACAATGGCCGGATTCCAGGTCCCACGCTTCGAGCGACGGAAGGAGATCGGATTCGCATCCATTTTAGTAATGGAAGCAACCATCCTCATTCCATGCATTTCCATGGCTTTCACCCCAGTGAGATGGATGGTGTACCGGGTACAGGACTCGGCGGACTCGTCGAACCTGGCGCTAGTTTTATTTACGAGTTCGATGCGGAGCCCTTTGGTTTGCATCTTTATCATTGTCACGTATTCCCGCTTGCACGTCACATTGCCAAAGGTCTTTATGGCACATTTATTGTCGATCCAAAAGAAGGGCGTCCGCCTGTGGATCGCGAGATGGTAATGGTAATGCACGGTATCGACGTGGATTTTGACAATGCAAATGACTTTTACGCTGTCAATGGAATTCCGTTCCACTATCAAAATCATCCTATTCAAATAGGGGTGGGTGAAATCATCCGTATTTACCTGGTCAATATCCTGGAGTTCGATCTCATCAATTCTTTTCACCTTCATGCCAACTTTTTCCATTACTATCCTACTGGCACAAGCCTGACGCCCTCTGAATTTACCGACACGATTATTCAAGGGCAGGCTCAGCGCGGTATTCTGGAATTTTCTTATAAGTATCCAGGCATGTACATGTTCCACGCCCATGTGACAGAGTTTGCCGAGCTGGGATGGAACGGCATGTTTGAAGTGATATTGTAGAGGCGATCGATGACTCAAGCCACCCCTCAAACGACCACCAATCGCTTTACCATCCGGACGTTGATCCTGCTCCTCATTCCCGTCTTTCTGCTAATTGGCGTGATTGCCCTGTTCCTCTCTACAGGTGGGGGACTTCGTCTGGAGTCGCCCGCGCCCGTGGAAAGTTTGCACGTCGAAAACTATGTCCTCAAGCGCAACAATATTGATTTGTTCATCCGCAATACGGGCCCCGAAGATCTGACGATCGCTTCGATTATCATCAATGATGCGGTCATGCCTTTTACAGTAGATCCAAGCCCCGTAATTCCCCGCCTGGGAAGCGCCAGGGTCCACATTAACTACGCCTGGACCCATGGAGAAGCCTACGGAATTACCATCTTCACCAGCAACTCCATCCCGTTTGCTGTAGATATTCCAGTTGCTTTTGAAACGCCGCAACCATCCAGCCGCACGTTTTGGGGCTTCACGCTGATCGGCTTGTATGTGGGTGTGATCCCCGTTTTTCTTGGCATATTTTGGTTCCCGGCATTGCGACAGCTTGGCCGACGCACCATGACTTTTCTGATGGCAGCTACTGCAGG
>JBKPQD010000265.1:0-4278 GCA_046733915.1 Chloroflexota bacterium | reverse complement strand
TCGAATAACTGGGGAGTTGATCTATTATAGCATGTTCGAATCGGCAGTGCAAGCAATATTTATATTCCTAACGGATTTACAAGCAGCTTGTTATCGTTCGAGCGCCTCTAAATTTTGGTTTTGCAAATTCCAAAGGTGCCGGTACAAGCTGGACTGGCTCAACAAGTCCCAATGCGTGCCGCGCTCTACGATCGTACCATGGTCCAGCACCAAGATTTCATCGATGTTTTCCAACCAGATCAGGCGATGTGTGATGAGCAGGGCTGTTTTTCCTTTCATACTTTCAAATAACGTATCCAGCACTTGTTTCTCAGCTACGGGATCCAGATTTGCCATTAAGGAAAATGTCTTGGGAGCATGTTTGCTTACTTACTTGACTGGTCGCTGCCGTGGGGTGCAAAGCAGTATAATCATCCAAAACTCTAGCTGAGGTCTTCAATGATTGATCCTGTAATTTTTACAATCCGAATAGGAAGTTTTCAATTTCCTCTTCGTTGGTACGGCGTGATCGTGATGATCGGTGTCATCGTCGGGTCCTTGATTGTGGAGCGCGAGATCCGGCGCCGCGGCGAAAATGGCGACCGGATCTGGGACGCGTTGATTTGGGTGCTGCCCGCCGGAATTCTCGGCGCCCGCTTGTGGTATGTGGTCAATGCCACGCTTGGCGGAAATCGTTACTACATCGAGAATCCTGCCCAGATCATCAATATCCCTCAGGGTGGACTCCACATCTTTGGCGGACTCCTGCTCGGCGGTCTCGCTCTGCTTTACTACCTACGACAAAATAAATTAGATCCCTGGATCTTTCTCGATGCAGCTGGACCGGCGATGCTCGTCGGCCAGGCAATTGGGCGTATCGCCAACTTTATCAACCAGGAGCTCTACGGACCGCCGACAACTCTTCCGTGGGGGATTCCCATTTCTGCAGAACACCGCCTGCCTCAGTTTGCGAGTTTGCCAGCATCGACCCGGTTTCATCCCACATTTGCTTATGAAATGATCTGGAATATTTTGACGGCAAGTCTGCTTTTATGGTTGGCACGGCGGTATGATAAACGCTTAAAGCCAGGGACGATTTTTGCAGGTTGGTTGATCGCCGCTGGCGTGGGACGGACGTGGATCGAGTTATTCTTCCGCCCTGACCAGCCAAAGATTCCCGGCTGGGCATTGAGTTATTCCGGTCTCATCTCGGCGTTGATGGCAATTGTGGGTATCGTCATGTTGTTGGTGCGCTATAAAAAACTCAATTTGGCATTTGCCCAAAATTGGGAAGAGGATTATCAGGTTGCCGAAAAGCCAATAGTGGTTGTCGAAGAGCAGCCAAAGAAAACCATCAAAACCAATCGAGAATCTACGTTGCGGAAAAAGGCTAAAGCGAAAATTGCTGAACGGAAAGCCAAAGAAACAACTTCCACCGGGGCATCCAGAGCGAAGAAATCTTCTTGATATAGCATTGCGAGGAGAGCATTAGCCCGAGGAAGCAACCTCCTCTTAATCCGGCAAAACCCGTCGCTAAGTCTGCTTTTTTTAATAGGAGATTGCTTCGCTCCGCTCACAATGACATCTGATTAAATAAAACTCCCGAAGTTTTCTTCGGGAGTTTTTGCTTAATCCACTGCGGATACTATCACAGTCTGGCTTTCGACCTCGGCGGTGAGATGATCACGCCTGTCGAATCCGAAACGCTCGAAGATATCGGCGTACATTTCGACGATCTGCTTGCGGGTGAATCCCATTTCTTCATACGAGTAAACATGGTCGGTCCGGAAGGAGAGTGTGTCTTTCACGGCCGCGTCGACAATGTTGTCGAGGCCGGGCTTATCCGGGTAGCCAAACTGCTCATAAAAAGATCGAATGACAGTTTCCGGACGTTGGATTAGATCTTCGTAATTCAGAATTAGGTACCGTGACGAGGGATGTGCATCCAAGTACTGCAGAGGGTAACGGTACCAGTGTTGGGTGAAGTCCACAATTTCATTCAAGTAAAGATATTTTTGCTTTGGCTCGGTGAACACACCTCGCGCATAGTTAATCCAGGAAACAGTGGAGGGGAGCATGTCAAGCGGATTGCGCGCCAGATAAATAATGCGCGCATCCGGGAAGAATTCGAGCAGCGTCTTGATTTTTGGACTGAACGCCGGATTCTTGGCGACAAAATATTTCTTGCCCGTGGCGTACAGGTGTCGCTGTAACATCGATTTGTAGAACTTCATGATGCGACGCTTGTGCTCGGGAGAAAGTGCCTCGTCGAAATGCTGGTAGCTCGGCATCTCATCCATGAATGGGAAGAGGAAACTAACCCAGAACGAATCCCAAATATGCAGCAGGATGTTCTCATCTTCTTCCGGCTGGAAGAATGAAATGCGATGGATCTTAAATTTTCCGAGTGTGGCCGCGTCAAACTTATACAACAGGCGATGGATATATCCACCGAGTGTTTTGTCGAGCCGGGAAAAGAATTGCGTAATCTTCTTCTGCGTAACCGAGGGAGCGAGATAGATATCCCAGATGGTCAGGCTGGTAAAGGTTTGCGCATCGCGGGAGAGCAAACGGTGCAGGAACGTCGAGCCGCTTCGTAGATTCCCAATAATAAAAAGTGGCTTTTCGATCGGCTGGGTCTTGTGACCCGGGAAAAGAATATCATCGAGAAAAAAGCAGAGCCAATGGATGAGCGATCCGATCGGCCACACTGTATAAAACATAAGCAAAAAGATGATGCGTTTGCGAGTCAGTCGAGCGGGGGTATTTTTGGATGCGAAAAAGGAGCGATAGGTGGTTCGCCAAAACAGGCGGAAATTGTAATACATTCAGCTTGAGTATCCTTACGTGCCGTACAAAGAAAAAGCCCGTTTGGGCTCTCTCCTCCGTTATTCTAACAGGAATTAAATCTTTTGGCTGAACCGCAGATTGTCAATTTTGACTTCGCATATTCACGATCTTCGCAAGAATTGCAGAGTCCGCTGCCAAGCAGTTTCGGCGGCTTGCGGGTCAAACTCAGGGCGGTCCTCTTCAAAGAACCAATGGCTCATATTTGGGTAAATATAAAAGTTCGGGTTTAGCCCCGCACTGCGCATATCTCTTTCCATGGCGCGGATTCCGTCCAGCGGCTCCCATTCATCGACATCCGAAAAGTGTCCGATGATCTCCGCTTTAACTCGCCTAAAATCCGGATCCGAAACGCCATAAAACAACACCACTTTGCCGATATCATCGGGTCGTTCACTCGCTAACTCCAGAGACCAGGCTGCGCCCATCGAGAATCCAATAACGGAAAGCGGCTCATTGCGGACCGCGGGCTGGGCGCGCATGAAATCAACCAATGTGGAAGCGACAGCACGCTTCCGCTCCAAGCTTAACTCCGACATGACCTGCTTCGCATCATCGACAGTCTTGGCAACTCGACCATCATTCAAATCAGGCGCGAACGCCACAAACCCTTCGTTTGCCAGGCGGTCACATAGATTTCTAAAGAATTGATTGAGCCCCCACCACGCATGCAGCACGATTACGCCTGGCGCGCCTGGTTGGCCCGGTACAGCCAGATACCCGCTGGCAGGCTTGTCCTGAACCGCAAAGGTTATATCTTGTCCGCTCATGCTTTGTTCTCCTGTTTAAATTTCTCGACACTTATACGCGTGAGATCTTCGAGTTCCTGAAATAAATCAGGTTCCACTTTCTTGAAGTTGAAGCAGGACTTTCCTTGCATATGTCGTTTCAATTCGGGCGAAATATCCTTCAATAATTCAGGGTACATGTAAATGGGCATCAGATAAAACGAGACATAGTTCTTCTTGATCTGGGCGGAACCGAAGAACAGATCCTTTTTCCATTTTTCACTGTAAGGACCATCGAGATAGTAGGTATCCGGCGTATCCGCTTTGACAGTGAGACTTTTGACGTACGGCTTGAGAATATTCCTTAGTTGTTCGAAGACGATCGGGAAATTGTTTTGGGCAGACATGTGCATTTCCTTTCTTGTGTCACTTTCGCGAAGCGACGTGCTCCGGGGGCAAGGGATGTGAATACACTATTTCAGCTGTTTCAAACTCTTCTTGACCCAATCGGTATCCATCTTGATCAAGCGATTCTTTTTCAGATTCTCTTTCATGATCCAGCGGATATCTTTATCTTCACTAATTAGCCATTTTTCCATGAGAGGCTTGCCTGCTTCAGGGAATGCAGCGACCGCGATACTCCAGCAATAGCCCATTCCCTGTCGCAGAACTTTATATGCCTCATCTTTCGACTTATCGTTGGTCTCCATGGACTTTGTAATCT
>JBKPQD010000264.1:0-3200 GCA_046733915.1 Chloroflexota bacterium | reverse complement strand
TATCTCATCCGCAAATTGTTGGGTTATCTGCCGCAGAACAACATGGAGGATCCCCCGTTCCTCCAAGCTGGAGATGATCCTCTGCGTATGGATGATGCGCTCAACACACTCATCCCGGATGAGCCTGGGAAGCCTTACGATATCAAAGATGCAATTCGCAGGATCGTGGACAATGGACAGTTCTTTGAAATCCACGAAGGTTATGCCCAGAACATCGTAGTTGGTTTTGCGCGCTTAGGTGGACATTCTGTAGGCATTGTGGCGAATCAACCGGCGGTGCTGGCGGGCGTACTGGATATTGACGCCAGCGAGAAGGGTGCGCGCTTCGTCCGCTTTTGTGACTCATTCAACGTTCCGATCATTACCTTCGAGGATGTGCCAGGCTTCTTGCCGGGTACGATCCAGGAACATCATGGGATCATCCGCTCGGGCGCGAAGCTATTGTATGCGTATTGTGAGGCGACGGTTCCCAAACTGACGGTGATCACACGCAAGGCGTATGGCGGTGCCTATTGCGTGATGTCCTCCAAACATATCCGCAGCGATTTGAATCTGGCATGGCCCTCTGCCGAGATTGCGGTGATGGGACCCGAGGGAGCTGTTAACATCATTTTCCGCAAAGAACTTGAGAAGGCAAAAGACCCAGTCAAGAAGAAAGCGGAACTGGTGGCAGAATATCGCGAGAAATTTGCCAGCCCCTATGTGGCAGCGGAACGGGGCTATATTGATGATGTCATTGAGCCCAAGGAGACGCGTCCGCGTTTGATCAATGCATTGGAGATGCTGAGCAACAAGCGCGATTCAAATCCTGCCAAGAAGCACGGCAATATTCCGTTGTAATTCTGTTATTGCCCCGCCTGCCTTCGGCGGGGCAATGACATGATGTGGAGGAGTGTCCATGTTCAAAAAAGTTCTGGTCGCCAATCGTGGGGAGATCGCGGTGCGTATTGTTCGTGCCTGTCGCGAGCTCGGCATTGATACCGTCGCAGTGTATTCGGAAGCCGATCGGCGGGCGTTACACGTCCGTTATGCAGATGAGGCCTACCTGCTGGGACCCGCGCAGTCACGCGAGTCCTATCTGCGGGTGGATAAGATTATCGATATCGCTCGAAAATGTGAGGCGGACGCGGTTCACCCGGGGTATGGTTTCTTGGCAGAGCGGGAGGATTTTGCGCAAGCGTGTGCCGATGCAGGGATTGTATTTATCGGACCCAAACCTTCGTCCATTGCAGCGATGGGAGATAAGGCCGAAGCGCGCGCGACTGTGATCAAAGCCGGTGTGCCCGTTGTGCCGGGCACCGAAGGCGTGGGCAACATGACCGATGATGAGCTGCTCGCCAAAGCGCCAGAAATTGGTTTTCCGCTGTTGATCAAAGCCACGGCAGGTGGCGGTGGAAAGGGTATGCGGGAAGTGAGGAGCCTCGAGGAAATGGCGACCCTGCTCCAGTCGGCGCGGCGCGAGGCAGAATCTGCCTTTGGGGATGGGAACGTCTATTTAGAGAAACTCATCGAGGGCGCGCGCCATATCGAATTTCAGATTTTTGCCGATTCGTATGGCAATGTCATTCATCTGGGCGAGCGTGAATGTTCCCTGCAACGCCGCCATCAGAAATTATTGGAAGAAGCACCGTCCTCGGCATTGGATGAAGAGCTGCGCCAGAAAATGGGCAATGTCGCCGTCAAAGCCGCACAGGCTGTAGATTATGTGAATGCTGGCACGATTGAATTCCTGCTCGATAAAGACAACAATTTTTATTTTCTCGAGATGAATACCCGCTTGCAGGTAGAGCATCCCATCACAGAGATGGTCACAGGAATCGATATTGTGAAGGAGCAGATCCGCGTTGCGCGTGGTCGCACACTGAGTTACAAGCAGGAGGAGATCCAGATCAGTGGGCACGCCATCGAATGCCGGATCAATGCCGAAGATCCGTACAACAACTTCATGCCGTCTACCGGCCGCATCACCCACAGTCTCTTACCGACTGGTCCGGGTGTGCGGGTCGATACGGGTGTGTACCCTGGCTTTGAGATCACGCCGTTCTATGACCCGATGATCGCCAAGCTGATCGTCTGGGGCGAAACGCGGGCGCAAGCCATTTTACGTATGCGCCGCGCTCTCGAAGAGTATCGCGTGGTCGGCGTCCGCACCAATATTCCCTTTCACCAGACCTTGATGGATTCACATCGCTTCATGGGCGGACAGTACGACACGCGTTTCGTCGAAGAGCGCTTTTCGATGGAGGACGCCAGCGAATCGCGCGAGAATAACAATGAGATCGCGGCGATCCTGGCGACTCTGGTAGCCCACCGGGAGACGGAACGTTCCGCGAATATTGTCAATCGCAATGAACGCGATACCAGCAACTGGAAGTGGGTAGGGCGCTGGGAAAGAATGCACAGGTAGCCGTCATGAAATATATTACCAATATTGAGGGCAAGGATTTCGTTGTCGAGATCATTGACGAGAAGCACGTCAGTGTAGACGGCAAGATTTACATGGTGGATTTCGAATCCGTCAGTGGACAACCTGTGTACTCTCTGATCGTAGATGGACGTTCGCACGAGGCGTATATTTATCAGGGCGAAGATAATAACTGGCAGGTACTACTGCGCGGCCGCCTTTACCCGGCGACCGTGGAGGATGAGCGCGAACAACGTCTGCGTGCTGCGGCGGGCGGGGGCGTGGCAGAGACCGGTGAGTTCCATCTGCGGGCACCGATGCCAGGGCTGGTCGTCGCCATCCCGGTAACAGAGGGGCAGGCTGTCAAAAAAGGACAGGTGATCTTGATTCTCGAGTCGATGAAGATGCAGAATGAACTGCGCTGTCCCCGTGATGGGGTCATGGGACGGATCCGAGTCAAAGTGGGGGAAAGCGTTGAACAAAAGCAGACGCTCTTGAGTGTGGTGTAAATGTTAGACCGCGAGCAGGAACGGGAAATCAAGCTTTACGTTCTGCATTTGGATCGGTTGCTCACGCGTCTCCAGGACATGGATGCACGCCTGATACAACCACGAGTCCTAGAGACGAATGTGCGTTTTGACCTTCCCGATGGCAGCCTGCGCGCGGCAGGACGTGTTTTGCGTCTCCGCCGCGATACCCAGGCGAGGCTCACCTATAAAGGCGCGGGGCAAAGCGATCAGGGGATTCTCGACCGTCAGGAAATTGAATTTGTTGTAGACAATTTTGAAATGGCGCG
>JBKPQD010000263.1:0-2506 GCA_046733915.1 Chloroflexota bacterium | reverse complement strand
ACACTCCCATTCCAGAGTGCCAATAGCTCCGAGCGAAAATGGGCGCACATTTCATCCCGAAAGATCGTTTTGAGATTCGAAAGCAAATGTTCCTTGGATGCAGCGCCGAACATTTGCAGCGTTTCGCGATTAATATCGATGACCTTGATGCGGCGCATGTTGTTTTCGATTTCTTGCGGGTATTCGTCGAAGTAGCGCGCCAGATCTGTGATCCCGTTCATCCGTAACGAATCGAAGAACGTTTTGATTCCGCTGTAGTCTTCTTCCCAAAGCGAAATGGGTGCATATTCAAACAAGCTTTCGAAATGATCCCCATTCCGTGCTTTTGCCATGAAATACTCCTTCGCTGAGATAATCCATTATACAGCCCGGCAAATCCTGATCCGCAGAAAAATTGCAGGAAATTATACAAAGGCTTTACAGGTTTGGGATTCAAGATGGATTCCACTCAATCCCTGTCAGGGTTGTTATGCGGAATTTGAGGTAAGATTTCACCATGGGAACTTTACTTTTGGAAGGCGGCGCTGAGTTCGGCGGATCTATGCGTGCACCTGATCGCAAAGCGATCGAGCTTGCTGGCGGCTTTGATGCGCCGATTTGCATCATTCCCGCGGCTGCGGCGCCTGACCATAATCACCAGCGGGCGGGGAGCAATGGGATTCGCTGGTTCCAAAGCCTGGGAGCAAAGAATGTAACTTCTCTGCCGTTGATCGATCGTGACAGCGCAAATGACGAAAAGATTATTCAGGCGCTTCGTGAGGCAAAGCTGATTTACCTGCTGGGCGGTTTTACACATTATCTGGGACAAACGCTGAAGGATTCCCGTGCCTGGCAGGCGGCATTCAGTGCTTATCAAAATGGCGCCGTGATTGCCGGCTCGAGTGCCGGCGCGATGGTGATGTGTGAGTTTTACTATGATCCGAGTGAAGGACATGTGCATGCGGGCCTGAACCTCATCCCCAATTCGCTCGTGCTGCCACATCATGACACATTCGGGAAGTCGTGGGCGCCGCGGTTGAGGCAACAACTACATAATGTGACGTTGATCGGCATCGATGAACAGACCGGCATGATCAATGAAGAGGCGCACCTGTGGACCGTATATGGGCGCGGCTCCATTACCCTGTATTCCGGCGGTACGCAATCTGTGATCAACAGCGGGGACTCTTTTTCATTATAATGAGGGCATCACTGGGCATAAAAACTCCATGTGGACACGACTCCGCTCACAGCAGTTTAGTAAAAAGACCGTTCCCTGGGTATTCGCTCTGCTTGCGATCCTGGCGTACGGATTATTAACACCTTGGATGGGATTCTATTGGGATGATTGGGTGTTTGTCTGGCTGCTCAACCACAACGGACCAGTGGAGCTGGCCCGTTCTTTTTTGCCCTATGACCCTCTGGTCAGTCCATTTTTTCTGATTACCTCCAGCATTATCGGTACAAATGCATTTGCATGGCAGGTCTTTGGGCTTGTGGTTCGGATTTCCGTCAGTCTCGCCGCCCTATGGACCTTCAACCAAATCTGGCCGCAATATTCCCGTCGAAATAGTTGGGCAGCACTCTTCTTTTTGATTTACCCGGGCTATGCCCAGCAATGGGTCGCGTTCACGCACGCCAACCAGGAATGGATTTCGTTCGGCTTCTTTATCTTGTCCCTGGGCTTAACAGCCCGGTCCCTTCGAGCCGACTTTCCGAGACGGTGGATTGTTTATGCCCTGATTGCCCAGTTCATTGGCTTGGCGACGACAGAATATTTCTTGGGCATGGAATTTCTGCGGCCGCTCGTTATTTGGATTGCAACGCTGCAACCGCCACGGACTCTCCAGAAACACGGGGTCCGCGCCTTACAACGATGGGGCCCCTACATTCCGATTTGGCTGATTGCCGGAATTGGTCAATATCTGTATCATGCGTCTACCTCCTATGGGGGGCACAGTTTTGGTGTTGATCTGAGCGAACGAGGAATCCCGCACCTGATTGGCACGTGGATCAAAGACATCGTTCCGACTCTGCGGGTGGCAGCCTTTGACGCCTGGGCACAAACCTTTAACTTGATCACCTCTTCACTTTCTTCGTTGACCGATTGGTTGACTCTCCTGATCATTTTCATCAGCTTTATTGGATTGGTTTTCTATCTACATCGACTGCGAAACGATCCTATGGAAATTGTCAGCGGGGATTCGTGGGCAATGCAGGCGGTCGCGTTGGGTATCGTTGGCATTCTCGGCGGCCGTATCCCCTCCTGGCTGGCGGGATTGCCCGTGGTGCTGCGCTTCGACTGGGACCGTTTGCTGATCTCCATGCTATTTGGTATCAGCCTGCTGACGGCGGGCTTGATCCATTATTTGATCAAAGACGGAAGTCGCAAACAGATTTTTATCAGTCTGCTCCTTGCGCTTGCGGTCGGGATGCAATTTCAGCAAGCCAACACCTTTCGCCGTGCCTGGGAGAATCAAAAAAACTTTTTCTGGCAACTCGCATGGCGCGCTCCCGCGCTCAAGCC
>JBKPQD010000262.1:0-7609 GCA_046733915.1 Chloroflexota bacterium | reverse complement strand
GCTGGGTGCGGACCTGCTCCTCGAAACACTCCCGGATTATTTATCCGGTAAATTAATACCAATGCCCCAACCGGAAGAAGGCATGACCTACGCGCCGATGATGAATAAGGAAGAGGGACGGCTCGACTTCACCCATGATGCCAACGAATTGGAACGACGAGTGCGCGCTTTCAACCCGTGGCCTGGAGCATTCATGGATTTCGATGGAACCCTGTTGAAAGTCCATCGTGCCCATGTAGAGCAGTGCGAGGCAACTGCCGGGCAGAGGCTGGTCTGGCAGAATCGGCCTGCTGTTGGCGCGCCAGGCGGGATCCTGGTCCTCGACGAAGTACAGCCGGCTGGAAAAAAATCCATGAGCGGGGCCTCCTTTCTCGCCGGGGCACGCAATTGGACGTAGCGTTGCGCGTACCCAGGTGTTTCAGCACGTTGGAAGATATTCATACAATTGGGAGAATCCATGTTTAATTACAAAGTGTTCGTTGCAGAATTGATCGGCACATTTGCACTGGTATTCGTGGGTGCGGCGACAGGTTTATATCAGGAGGGTTTGCTGGCGGTTGCCCTTGCCCATGGTTTAACGCTGGCTGTGTTTGCCTATGCCTTTGGTCATATTTCCGGCACGCATATTAATCCGGCTGTGACATTCGGCCTTGCTTTGAATGGGACGGTCACATGGGCAGAGGCCGTCGTCTATTGGGTCGCTCAGTTTGTGGGAGCTATACTTGCTGCCTTTGCTCTGCGTTCCATTGTGGGACTGGTGAATGCGAATGCCTTTACGGCCGCACAAACACAAGGCATTTTGACGCAGCAGTATCCCTATTACGCGGTATTGGTCGAGGCTTTGTTGACGTTCTTCCTTGTTAACACAGTTTTGCATACCGCCGTGGCAGGCAAGGGTGGTCCGTTGGCAGGCTTGGCAATTGGCATTACTCTGTCCATTGCGATCCTTGCGGGCGGTCCGCTAACGGGAGCATCCCTGAACCCGGCACGAACCTTCGGTCCCGCTGTGGCGGCAGGTACAGCCGCCAATGGGATGACCTATTTGATCTATTTCGTCGGCCCACTCCTGGGCGCAGCGCTGGCGGTGGGTGTGTACCGACTGCTTTACACCGCAGAGCTGGAGCCGCAGCTGGAACCTATCCCGGATGTTGGGGCGGAACCGGACGATGACGAAGTCAATATATCCGCAAGGTAGACATAAGTAACGCACCGGAAAAAGAGTCCTCGCGAGTTGTGGCGAGGACTTTTTGTTATAAAATTGGGCAGAGGTGAATGATGACCCAATACGTTGCAGCAATTGACCAGGGTACAACCAGCACTCGTTTTATGATTTTCGATCATGGGGGAAACGTCATCGCCATGGACCAAAAGGAGCACCGGCAAATTTATCCCAAGCCTGGCTGGGTAGAACATGATGCGTTAGAGATCTGGCAGCGGACCCGGGTAGTGATCGACGGCGCGTTGAAAAAAGGAAACGTCGATCGGAAAGATATCCTCGCCATCGGGATCACCAATCAACGCGAGACGACCGTAGTGTGGGATAAAAACACCGGCAAGCCAATCTATAACGCAATCGTCTGGCAGGATACGCGGACGGATTCGATCGTCGAGGAATTCGCCAAAGCTGGAGGACAAGATCGATTCAGAACGAAGACGGGTTTACCTCTCGCCACCTATTTTTCGGGCCCTAAAATCAAATGGATTCTCGATCATGTGGAAGGCGCCCGCCAGAAAGCTGAAAACGGCGAATTGCTGTTTGGTAACATGGATTCCTGGCTGATCTGGAATCTCCTTGACCGCCAAGCCCATATCACGGATGTGACGAACGCTTCGCGCACTCTGTTGATGAATCTCAACACGCTCGATTGGGATGAGGAAATTCTAGGCCTCCTAGATATTCCGCGGGCGATGTTGCCGCAAATTAGGTCCTCCTCCGAAATTTATGGCTCTGTAGGGTCGAGCTGCCCGACCTTACAGAGCATTCCTGTTTCCGGCGATCTCGGCGATCAACATGCTGCATTGTTCGGGCAAACCTGTTTCAATTCCGGGGAAGCAAAAAATACCTATGGAACAGGTTGTTTCATGCTGTTGAATACTGGCGAGAAACCTGTCCCTTCGACGGCGGGATTGTTGACAACGCTCGGGTACAAGATTGGAAGTCAAAACGCGGTCTATGCATTAGAAGGGTCAATTGCGATCACGGGTGCGTTGATCCAGTGGCTGCGAGATAATCTGGGAATCATCCAATCATCCGCAGAAGTAGAAGCGCTGGCACGCACCGTCGAGGATAACGGCGGCATTTATTTTGTGCCGGCATTTAGTGGATTGTACGCGCCTTATTGGAAGTCGAATGCCCGTGGCGTGATCGTTGGCATGACGCGCTATGTCACCAAAGGACACATCGCTCGCGCCGCTCTCGAAGCGACAGCCTACCAGACGCGCGAGGTTCTTGACGCCATGGAAAGCGATTCGGGCGTCACGTTGACCGCCCTCAAAGTGGACGGCGGCATGGTCTTCAACGAGCTGCTGATGCAATTTCAATCGGATATTCTGGGCGTACCGGTGATTCGTCCAAAAGTCTCGGAGACGACTGCTCTGGGTGCGGCTTACGCGGCAGGCCTGGCGGTCGGTTTTTGGAAAGATTATGACGAACTGCGTTCAAATTGGGGCAAGGACAAAGAATGGCAACCCTCCATGGGCGAAGATTTGCGAAAGACGTTATACTCAGGTTGGAAAAAAGCCGTGACTCGCACGTTCGATTGGGTCGAATAAAATATTAAGCTTCCTGAAAACAAATCTGCGACTTCGAACTTGAATGCTGGAACTCAACACATGCATCGTACCGAAATTTTCGCCTCATTAAAGGAAAATCCAACGATTTCTGTTCTTATCATCGGGGGTGGGATTAACGGTATCGGCACCTTCCGTGATCTTGCTCTGAACGGTGTGGATGTGCTGCTCGTAGAGCGGGGCGATTTTTGCTCGGGTGCAAGCTCGGCATCCTCCCATATGGCACATGGCGGCATTCGTTATCTTGAGAACGGCGAATTCCGCCTCGTGCGGGAGGCAGTGCAGGAACGCAATCGCCTGATTTTGAACGCGCCGCATCTGGTCAAGCCGCTACCGACCGTCATTCCGATGTTCAAGCGATTCTCCGGGCTGCTCAATGCTCCACTGAAATTTCTCAAAATGTTGGACAAGCCATCGGAGCGCGGAGCCGTGATCATCAAGCTGGGCTTGATGATGTACGATGCCTACACCAGCGCCCAAGGGGGTCAACGTGTGGTACCGAAGCATCAGTTCCTTTCGCGCAAAAAATCACTGGAGAAATGGAAATATCTGAATCCAGAGGTGATCAACACGGCGGTGTATTATGATGGCGCCATTCTGCAGCCGGAGCGACTCGGCCTGGAAGCATTGCTGGATGCCGAAGCAGAACATCCAAATGCGCGTGCCCTCAATTATGTCAGCATGGTGGGCGGCGCGGAGGATACCATCATGATCCGCGATGAGCTGACCGATGAGACGTACAATGTTAAGCCGAAGCTCGTCATCAATGCTGCCGGTCCATGGATTGATTTTACGAATCGCAAGCTTGGTTTATCGAGCCGTTTTATCGGGGGTACGAAGGGCTCCCATCTCGTTGTTCAGCACGATGACTTGCGCAAGACGATTGGAGATAATGAGTTCTTCTTCGAGAATGAGGATGGGCGCATCGTTTTGATCTTCCCGCTCTATGACCGCGTGCTGATCGGGACGTCGGATATCCCTGTGGAGAATCCGGACGAAGTGCGCTGCACGGAGGAAGAGGTGCAGTACTTTCTGAGCTTGGTTAAGCGCGTCTTCCCAGGTCTGGAGCTGACTCCGTCAAACATTGTTTTCCAATTTTCGGGTGTCCGCCCGTTACCGCGTTCGAATGCAAAATCGGCCGGTCAGATTTCGCGTGACCACAGCATTGAAGTTCTCAGTGGCGCTTGGACGAATCTACAGTTCCCGGTCTATTCCCTGGTTGGCGGGAAATGGACCTCGTTTCGCGCTTTTGCAGAACAGATCACAGATAAGGCGCTGGCTTATCTCGACCTGCCGCGCAAAAAGGACACACGCAACCTCGCCATCGGAGGTGGACGCGGCTATCCGCGCGATGAAACAGAGCTCAAGCGCCAGATTGAAAGTCTCTCGGCATGGACGGGCGTTACACGCGAACGGCTAAGAGTTTTGTATAACCGTTATGGCTCACGCGCAGAATCCGTTGCCACCTATATGAACGGCGGCACCGACATGATCCTGCGCAGCATGCCGGATTATTCACGCCGCGAAATTTCCTTTATTTTGCAGCATGAGAAGGTTGTCCATCTTGATGACTTTCTGTTGCGACGGTCCATGCTCGGCATGCTCGGTCATGTCACAAGAGAAATGGTGGACGAACTGGCGGGTGTGTTTAGTAATCATTTCGGCTGGAAGCCAGAACAAAGAGATACGGAGGTGGCGCGCACGTTGTCCATCCTGGCGGACCGGCACGGGGTCGAGTTGTGAGGGAAATTCCTTTTTGAATAGACATCTTTAATTAATTTGTATCCATCTTAAAAGAAGCCTGCCTCTGGCGTGGTAGAATTCCGTTTAATGTCCACTCAGAAACGGGAAGTTGTTGTTGATCTGGTCATACCGGTTTTTAATGAAGTAGGGGTTGTAGAGCAAACATACTCGAAGATTTGTGAAGTCATTCATCATCTTTCCCACCAGTTTCAGATTTTCTTTGTAGACGATGGCTCCAGCGACGGCACGGCCGAGTCGCTGGCGGCAATCGCGCGACAGGAAAGGAATATCACCGTCTTGACGTTGGCGCGTAACTTCGGACATCAAGCTGCACTGACTGCTGGCCTCGATGCCTCCGCCGGGGATTTCGTCATTTCGCTGGATGCCGATGGACAGCATCCGCCGGAACTCATTCCGCAGATGATTGATCTTTTTCTGCAGGGCTATGACATTGTCCAGGCGCAGCGTATTGAAGGGGATGCAACGTCTTCTTTCAAGCAAATGACCTCCTCCGCCTTTTATACATTAATCAATCGCATCAGCGGCACACAAATGACTGCCGGTGCAGCCGATTTTCGCGGCATGAGCCGTCAAGTCGTAGATGCTCTGAAGTCGATGCCGGAGTATCACCGCTTTTTGCGCGGGATGATCGCCTGGGTGGGCTATCGCAGCGTGATCCTGCCGTATCATGAAGTCGAGCGCGTCGGCGGCAAATCAAAATATTCATTCGCCAAAATGTTCCGCCTCGCCATGGACGCAATCTTTTCATTTTCTCTTGTGCCACTGTATATTGGCTTGAGCGCCGGGGGAATCTTCTTTTGCCTTGCCGCCCTGGAAATGATTTATGTACTGTCATTCTGGGTGACCGGTCGCACGTCCAATCTTGCACCTGGCTGGAGCTCGCTAATGTTCGTAATTCTGATCGTCAGCGGGATGATCATGGTCTTGCTCGGATTCATTGGCATTTATGTCGGTTATATTTTTCAGGAAGTCAAACACAGACCGGTATATCTTTTGAAGAAGGATGATCAGGCGTGAGCTCAGATAAACCTGTTTATCGATTTGTGTTTTTGCGCCATGCCGAATCGGTAGGAAATGTCGAGTCACGCTGGCAGGGACAATCGAACTACCCGCTTACCGATAAGGGACGTGCCCAGGCACGCGCCCTGTGTGAACGCTGGCAAAGAGAGGATGTTAGGTTCGATCTAGTGATTACCAGTACACTGGTTCGTGCCCGTGAAACAGCGGAGATTGTTACCTCGTATTTGAACGGAGTCAAAATTGAATTCAATCCGATCCTGATGGAGCGTCACATCGGACATATGGAAGGCATGACGCTCGAGGAAGTCAATCAATTGCCGCCTCCTCCTTACACAACCCCGTATCATTTTATGGACGTGGAAGGAGAAGGGGATTGGGCGCTCTTCCTGCGCGCTGGCCACGCCCTACAAGAATTCCTGCGCAAGCCGCCTGGAAAATATCTTGTCGTTTCGCATGGAGGTTTCTTGAACCAACTGATGCATGCAGTCGTTGGTATTGCCCCGCATGTAGATCCATCAGGCGTGCGCTTCCGTTTTGAAAACACCTCCTTTGCGCGGGTGGTTTATTATCCGCACCAGCATCGCTGGCTGATTGATACCCTGAACGACCGCGCCCATCTTAAATCTTTGAAATACGAGTAGCACATGGCATTGTCGGAACGCTCCACATCCCCGAACGGAAAATTAAATGTGCTCGTTTTTGGCGCGGGTGCCATCGGCACTTATATTGGCGGCAGCCTGGGTTTGACCGGCCATCCGTTAACGTTTGTCGAACAGCCCAAGGTTGTGGAGGAATTGCGCGAGAAAGGCCTGCGTCTCGATCTCACACTGGATGAACGCCGCAAGACCAAGGAAGCTTCACGTCTCGAGCCGGCCTCGTTTCGGATTGTTGCCTCCCTGGAGGATGCCCTTCGATATGGACCCTTTGACGTTGCCCTGTTTGCACTGAAGTCATTCGACACCCAGTCCGCCCTGGAAGGGATGAAACCCTTCGCTGACAAAATGCCGCCCATCCTGTGTTTGTCCAACGGCGTCTCGAATGAACCGATGATTGTTCAAGCGCTCGGCGCAGATAAGGTCATCTACGGTACCGTGACATCAGCCGTCGGCAGGCGCGGCGCCGGAGACATCGTCCTCGAAAAACTTCGCGGCGTCGGCGTGGCAAAAGGACACTCGCTTTCCGAGAGGCTCAACAACGCTTTCGACAGGGCATATCTCAACTCCAAGTTGTATGAGGACGCGGCCAGCATGAAATGGTCCAAGATGCTGACGAACCTGATCGCCAATCCCACATCCGCCATTTTGGATATGACCGCCGGCGAGGTGTTCGCGAATAAAGATCTCTATAAACTCGAAATCGACATGCTGCGCGAGTGTTTAGACGTGATGAAAGCGCAAAAACTCGAAGTCGTAGATTTGCCCGGTACACCGGTGCGTGCCCTGGCGTATGCCACCAGATTGCCCTTGTGGTTGTCCAAGCCCCTTCTCTCGCGTGCAGCCGGTGCGGGACGCGGTGCAAAGATGCCCTCCTTCCACATTGACCTGCATTCCGGGCGTGGCAAAAGCGAAGTGGAGTACTTGCACGGCGCAGTGGTACGCGCTGGCGAAAGGTTCAATGTCCCTACGCCGGTGAACAGAGTCCTCACCGAGACCTTGATGGCTCTGACAAGAAAAGAAATTTCCCCGGAAGAATTTGCCCACAAGCCAAAAATATTATTGGATAAGGTCAATCGGGCGAGTATTAATCGTCATAGCTTAGCCAGTTGAGAGGTGCGTGAGGCCGGGTTTCCCGTCTGGCGCGAGAGGAACTCATCCCCTGCGAGTAAAAATATGAAATCAGAAAAAATAGAAATTGTTTCGCCGCGCCCATCGGTTGAGGTGCACCTCCCGGATGGGCGCGTTTTATCGGGTCCGCGCGGCGCGAAAGTCGAGAGCTTTCTGGCTGCGCTGGAATTCCCTGCACAGCCCGTTGCGGCAATCATCAACGCTGAGTTGCGTGAGCTTACGTATCCGATCGAAATGGATGCAAACGTCTG
>JBKPQD010000261.1:0-2993 GCA_046733915.1 Chloroflexota bacterium | reverse complement strand
ATCATAAGGAACGGCGCCTGCGGCGATCAATTCTTCGTCTAGCCCCGGGAACCAGATCTGCATTTCTCGCAATCCAGATTGGAGCAAACCATGATATTGACGGGCCTGTGGCGTACCCGATCGGAACTCCGCACCCTCCGGCAGCCGGTCACGCTCGATCACGATTACCTCGTCAAAATGATCGACCAGTGTGCGAGCCGTCCATAACCCCGCAATGCTGGCGCCCATGACAATTGCTTTTCCAAACTTTTGTGCATTTAGGGGTGCAGGTTCCTTTGCCATTTTCGTTTCCTTCTGTTCGCTTATTGACAGTTCCAGCTTATATTTCCACCTGGGAGATCTCTGAATCGATTACGGATATGATATATCCGAATGGATCCAAATGCAATAAGAAATAAAAATCCCTGCCCACGGGCAGGGATACTCTCTTTTCGCTCTATATTAGGATGCCTTTATTTCGTCATAACGAGCATGCAAATCCATGCAATAGATGTTCACGTCACCCAGGTGCTCGTACGTTTCACAGCGTCTAAAATAGTTCTCCTTGCTGCACTGCATATGCTCCAGGGCTTGATCCGTAAAAACGGCATAACCCTTCCAGCCCGTAGCTTCGAAGACTCCATTTTTCAAGAGCCTGTGGATCAGATTGACATCCGTCCCCAGCAGGTCGCGGATCCCCGCCACCTGCTGCATGACGAATTCGCCATGGTGCAGAATGAATTTCAGGTCAAGGGTGGGAATTGCCTTGCATGCCCGGCACGGACAGGTTGCGTGGTCATAGAGATCTTGCGCCCGGTCTCGAAACGCCAGATACGTCTGGTCAATGAGCTCGAGCAGCGATTGGCATTCCTGCAGCTTGTCCGCCTCGACATAGGCGAAGACCGCATCTCCTTCGAGCTTGCAGATCGTCAGCAGATCGTCAAGTTTCTCCACAATGGTTTCCAGTAAATAAGATAAAGCCAGCCCGGCATGCTCGATCTCTGTCTGGGCGACAAAGGATGTATAGCCGGAGATGTCGGCGAGCAGTAAATATCCGGCTTGCATTTTTCGTTCCATCGCGCACTCCTCAAAATGTCATCGTCGTGGTTTGATTCTACTTTAATCTGGACCACTTTGGTCTGAATAGTAACACAGCCGCAATTCACGCTGCCCAACCTGTTCTATTTTAAGAACAGCAATTTATGTGAGCCGAAGTTCGAGAATAAGGATAAAGGTCATGGATATTCGTCAATTCTGATTGCAACAAGAGGGTGTTAAAATGACGCCAAATTCATCGCAGATCACATCCCTACGAAGGTGGACATGTCTGAAAACCCAGTTTCCCCAATCCGCACAAAAAAGTCACGCACACGGCTGCTCGCAGTTGGACTTCCCCTCCTGGCTCTATTGCTTCTTTACGGAGCAGGCATCATTCTCATGCCGGTTGCCATATTGAAGAATTATCAGGCACGCGATTGTGCAGGTGTCCTTGCTCTGCATAAGGTCTATGCCAACATCTATCCTGCCTTCGTGGAGGATGCCAGCCTCTCTCCCTACGTGAAAGAATGCGCCTCCTATTCCGCGGCCATCAGCGCTGAGGAAAAAGGGAACGCACGTCAGGCATACGATGCCTACCAGGCGTATTTATCTGCGTATCCAAATGGCTTGTACCCCAAGGATGCACGCGAACACAGCGGGACGGCTTTATTCCAGATCGCCAACGAACAAGTCGATCAAAAACAATACGATGCAGCCCTGGCGACTCTCAACCAGATCGTTTCGAATTATGCTGAAGTCCCGAGTGCCAGCGAAGCCTGGACCTTGATTCCGTCGGTCTACACCTCTTCTGGCACGGATCTTCGGGAAGCAGGCAATTTCGAGCAGGCTGAACAGGTCTTCAGCGATTTTCAGGACTGGGCACTGGGCAATCAACAAACTGAACACATCAGCCACGCCCAAAGCGAGCTTGTGCAAACGTATTGGAAATGGGGATTGTCGTATCTCGACCAGAAGCAGTATGAAGCAGCGTTAGCAAAATTGGAATTGGCAGTAGCAGCAGATCCCCAGTCCAAGCTGGAGTCGGCAGCGGAGGTGAAAGCTAGCCAACGAAAGGTATACATCGATTGGGGCAATGACCTCTTGAAGCAAGGAAATTTTGAGGCTGCCATCCAAAAATACGAGCAAGCCATTTCTGTGGCGAGTCCGAATGACCCAAATGCCACCGATGCCCTCGCCAATGGATATATTCAGTGGGCATCTGATTTACAGAGCAAAGAAGATTTCATGGGAGCGATTGAAAAGTTGAACGTCGCAAAGCAGGCAGCCTCAACTGACTCTATAAAACAATTGGTAGACAAGGCGTTCCAGGAGACTTATCTTGCTTTTTCAAAATCCTCCGGAGAGCAGGCACGCCGAGCAATGAAATTGACTGTTCGGGCGGTTTGTGAAAACAAAAAGAAACCAGACCTGCCGATCTTTGGCCTGGACCAGGATTCCATTCGTATAGCGCTCTACGGTATTGATGCTCAATTGCCTGAAGAGTTGATTGCTCAAACCCCTGCGCAGCTGCATTATGTGACTTGTGTCGATGTGGAAAATATTACCGTCGAAACCAGGGGATTTCCGATTTCCAAACCGGTGGGTCGGTTCTGGAAAGTTAGAATTGTTATTCAAAAACGCGTTCAAATCAATTGGAAAGTTAGTTTACTCGAAATAGATTCAAATAAAGAGTACAGTAATCTCCTCGAGGGCAGCAATCCTCCTTCATTTGCATTGGTGGATGATGATGATGTTTTTGAGGGAAAGCCGCCCTCGATTGATCTCTTGGTAGAGTGGATACAATCTGTCAGCAAGTAAACAAGTGATAGCGGAGCGAATTAGGAGTCCCTTGATCGAGGAGACTCCTGGTTCGCTGAACCGCTTCTTTGCTTGCTGCTTTTCATGACATCGGAACATCAACCGTAAATATGACGTCGGTCACCAACTCCTCGTTGACAGCCCGCATCTCTTTGTGC
>JBKPQD010000260.1:0-5602 GCA_046733915.1 Chloroflexota bacterium | reverse complement strand
CATCTATTCTCTCATCAACTTGCCTCTCGGCTACTACAGCGGATTTGTGTTACCGCATCGTTTTGGACAATCGAATCAAACCTTGAAGGATTGGGTGATCGATCAGCTCAAAGGCTTGGAGATTGGCGCACCCTTAGGTCTGATCCTGCTTGAACTACTGTATCTCGCCTTGCGCGCGACAGGTGATTTATGGTGGCTGTGGGCAGCAGCGGGGATGCTGGTCTTCACGGTGCTGCTCTCGAATCTGGCGCCTATTTTGATCATGCCGTTGTTCAACAAATATGTGCCGCTCGGCGCGGAGCACAAGGAGTTGGCGGATCGCCTGATGGAACTGGCGCGCCGCGCCAATACCAAAGTGCGCGGGGTCTTCAAGTATGATATGTCCAAACGGACCAAGGCCGCCAACGCTGCATTGACGGGGGTCGGCAATACCCGGCGCATCGTGATCGGAGATACACTCATCAATGAGTTTTCCGTGGACGAGATCGAGACCGTCCTGGCCCACGAGCTGGGACATCATGTCCACAAGGATATTCCTTTCCTGATCACCTTCGGCACGCTGTCGACGACACTCAGCCTGTTCCTGGCTTCGTTGGCGTTGCGCTGGGCGATCCACTACTTCGGCTTCACCGGTCCCGACGATGTCGCCGCCTTCCCCGCCCTGATGCTGATCTTCAGCGCCTACGGTTTGATCACCATGCCAATCGACAACGCGGTCTCACGCTGGCGCGAAAACATGGCGGACGATTACGCTCTGCAATCCACCGGAAAAACGGAAGCATTTGCTTCGGCGTTTACCAGATTGGCGAATCAAAATCTTGGCGAAGTCGATCCTGAAAAGTGGGTGGTCTGGTTGTTCTACTCGCATCCTCCGCTAGGGGAGCGGATCTCCAAAGCGAACCATTGGAAATAACATGCAAAACCTTGTGAGGAAAACCTTCGCAAGGTTTTTTGATAGTCTTTGCGAGACATCGACAGACGATTCTTACTATACTCTTCTGAAAAGGAGATGAACGATGAACCCATTTAAAAATATTCTCAAGGCCTGGCTTCCCTTTGCTGTGACCATCAGCGCCTTTTGTCTACTGGTTTACGCCGCAGTTCAGCAGGCATATCGGCAAAGTGCAGACGATCCACAGATCCAAATGGCGAACGACGCGATGGCGGCGTTGAGCAGCGGCCACCAGGCGGACTTGCTTCTCCCGGCGACCAAGGTATCTATTGCTGAGAGTCTTGCACCCTTCCTAATTTTTTATGACAGCTCGGGAAACGAAATTGCCTCTTCTGCGGTGCTAGACGGACAAACTCCCGCCTTGCCTGCGGGCGTTTTAGAATCGACAAAGCAAATCGGCGAGAACCGGATCTCGTGGCAGCCGCGTGCTGGCGTACGCATCGCGACGGTGATCGTCTCCTCCAAGGATGGATTCGTGCTGGCTGGGCGCAACATGCGCGAGATAGAGCAACGTGAAGCACAGGTCAGTACGTTTGCTGGAATCACATGGGTGGTGGCCATGCTTGGTACCCTGGCAGCGATCGCTTTTGGAGAATTCTTCCTGACGGAAAAGAGTTAAAGAAAAAGTCCCTGAGACAGTCTCAGGGACTGGCTTTTATAAGTCACGCCTTTGAAAGACGCGCACTGCGATGAACAGAGTGAAGCCCAAATATAAAAAGGCGTAAGCAACCATCAATATGCTTGGCACGGAGGGCGATACAAACGGCGATCCGAACAAAACACTGGTCAGTGGAGGTTGCATTTCATAGGTCGCGCGTCGCCAGAGCGACTCACTGGGGATGATCAAGCTGGTAATGATCCCAACTTTGACAGCGGTATCATTTTGCAACATGAAGCCGATCTGCTCGACCCAACCGCCAATGAACGCGAGACCATACAGACCGAACACAATTCCGCCGGTTGCTAGAGCAGGGAATGCTGCCGAGAACATGAGTGTGATCGTCATGATCAGGAGCGACTCCATATAGATAAGTCCGAGTCCGAGCAACAGGTTATCCGGTATATAACCGGACTGAAAGAACATACTGAGTGTTGCACCGCCGGCCATCAAGAGGACATACATCCCAAGCAGGATTGCAAAACCAAGCCACTTTCCCAACACCACGTCGGCGCGCCGAATTGGTTTGGTGGCAATGGTTTGGATCGTGCCGGAATTGATTTCTCCCGCCAGGGTGTCGGCTCCCAATAAGGCAGCCATGGCGATCGAAAGAAATGTCACTGCGTAAAAGCCGGCCATGAGAAAGAAGTTCATGGCCTCCGACATCATGATATTGGCCGCGCTTTGACTCGGCAGATTCGCCGCTGTGTCGCGTGCCATCGACGTGGAGATAAAGTGCAGACCGACCGAGTAGATGATCAGGAATCCAACTCCCAATACCAGCCCGGCCAACATAATCCGCCTGCGGATCGCTTCGCGAAATGTCAACTTGGTCAGGATCCAAATGGCGCTCATAGACCGCCGTCCTTGCCGACCGTTTCAATGAAGATATCCTCCAATGACATTCGGTTCGGCGTGATTGAGTAGACTTCCGCCTTCTGCGCCACAAGATAACGTGTCACCTCGGGCAAGACTGCATCGGTTGCAATGATCATGTGGACCAGTTCCCCATCCATTTGAATGTCCCGGCCCCATTGTGCCAGACCATTCACAGCCTCTGGCGCCAGATGGGAAACCCGGATGGTGACACTGGTCTGTTCGCTGGATAAGGTTGCCAGCTCGAGGATACGTACCACCTCCCCATGCTGGATAAAAGCGACGCGGTCACACGTCACTTCTATTTCCGAGAGCAGATGTGAATTTAGAAAGACGGCTGTCCCCTGTGCGCTGACATCGCGAATCACATCCCGTACCAAACGGCGGCCCACGGGGTCCAGACCGGACGTAGGTTCATCCAGGAAGACGAGGGCAGGCCGATTCAGCAACGCTTGTGCCAGCCCCACGCGTTGTAACATCCCTTTAGAGAAGGTGCGCAAGTGTTTGTTGCGAAACGGAGTTAAGCCGACCCGTTCCAACAATTCCTCGCGTCGTTGCTGCAGGTCATCTTTCTTCATCCCCAGCAGCTGTCCATGCAACAGCAGAAACTCATCTGCACTCAGCCACTCTTGAAAGCGGAAATGTTCCGGCAAAAAGCCAATGTGTGTCATGGATTCACGGTCACCGATGGGTTTTCCCAGCAAGGATGCCTCGCCGGACGTTGGTGCGATCAATCCCAACAGCATCTTCATTGACGTGGTCTTGCCTGCCCCATTGGGGCCCAGAAAGCCAAACACCTCACCCTGCATTACCTGCAGGGTGAGCCCTTTGACAGCGGCATACTCGCCGAAGACTTTTCTTAGCGCGTGTGTCTCGATTGCGTCAGCCACGAAGATTGAATTCTCCTATAGTTCTGCACTTAAATTAGAATCATGTCATTCTGAGGAGCGAAGCAACGAAGAATCTCGAATTACGGAGCAAACCTTGATTGCAACTCGAGATTCTTCGCTTCACCCAAGGAAAGTCGCTCCGAATGATATCGGAATGTTATGGCAGAGAGTTTGCGATCTCGAGTGCTTTCTGCGAGTTGCTGCCCAGGCCGCCGATGGTGTAGATAATGCCATCCTTGACCCAGAACAACGCGAATTGGGGAGCATCATCCGAGGGGCGTTCGATCAGGGTGCCGGTGACACCATCGACAGTTACCTGCCGGTTGGAGGCAGCATTCTTGGGAATCGGTACAACCAATGTGGATGTCCAGTCCACTGTACTGGTGAACTTCGCGGCTTCTTCGGCGGTCATGCCTGTGAATTCCAAACCGATCTGGGCGAGTTTGGTAATGTCAAGGCTGGCAGGTGCAGACACTTCAGGACTTGGAATTTGGGCAAAAATGATACAGTCCGCGTAGTTTCGTCCGGGTGAGCCGCTCTGCTCGCTTTCCCTCGTCATCTCTCTCTGTGCTTCACTTTCATTGCTGGGTTCGGGGCATGTTCCAAACGCAAGGCTGACGCTGGAAGGAATGTTGACCGATACATCTGCGCCATCCACTTCCTCAGGCAGGACGAGATCCTTACGTCCCGCTTCATCGAGCAATGCCTGCGCTTTGTCGCGATCTATGGTGAATATGAAGGATGCCCCGCTCATCACACTAATGCGTGAAGGTTGCATATCCTGTGGGGCACGAACGTTGAATCCGGCAAGCTGGCTTGCTTCATCAGTAGTAGCGACGTTGACGGGATCGCTGGGTTTCTTTTGCATTTTAACCGAATCAGAGATCAACTGGCTGATATTGTTACCAACGGCGCCATGCAGTTGTTCCATGCCGGTGAAGTCCACCGGAACAACGGTCACGTGCTGGACGCGGAATAGATTGAGCAGTTCTCCGGCGAGCGCGCGGGTAGCCGGGAAGGCAAGGATGAGCGCAATCACCAGGGCGGCTGAAGCGCCATATTTTATAAGTGGGGAAGTAAATAACTTTCGAAACATGCTGGTCTCCTTTTGAGCAAGCTTTTCGTGGTTGAATTTTTTCCAAGCGGTGGATGTCGAAAGACCGGCATCCTGGGTGGGAGAGGAAAGAAAACTTAACCGTTCGGCAACCGGTTGTATCTCTGCCTCGAGCATTTCCTTGCGCGACTGGCACTGCGGGCAGGACTCGAGATGCTTGAGTCCACTCGTGCCCAACTCACCATCCAGCGCCGTCCGCAGTTCTCCATCTGTGAGATGATTTTTCATCGCTCTTCCTCCTGCACAAGCATACGATAACACTGTTCGAATTCACGTTCGGCACGCAAGAGCAATGGTCCGATGGAGGTAGGCGAGAGGCTTAATGCTGCAGCAATGTCCTTATACGCCATGCCCGAATATCGCATCATGAGCAATTCTGCCTGCCGTGAACCCATCTTTGCCAGCGCCATACGGACAAAATATCGGTCCTCTTTCTCAGCCAGGATCTTCGGCGGCTGATCGTCATTTGCTTCGATCCATGCATCTTTGCCGGCATGAATTTCATATTGTTCTCTGCGTTTGAAACTACGGATAGACTGCAGCGCAAGGTTGGTCGCGACCTTATACAGCCAGCCACGGATATTGAGCGTTTCGTACTGGGACGGACGATATTTGTAGAGACGATAAAATGTCTCCAGAGCCAGGTCTTCCGCTTCCGCCGGATCGATCACCATGCGCGCAAGCAGACGATGGATCGCGGTCCAATGATCGTGAAAGATGCGTTCAAACGCTTGATCTGCTTTGCTCTGGCTGAGCTTCATTTTGCCGGCAACACCTTCATGCCATACGGATTCATCCATCAGCTGTGGTCTTTCCATTCATGCCGCAACCCTTTTGACAAGCTTGGTCCTCATTGACATGCCGTGCGCAAATTCAATAGACCAGGCACTTTCACTTGGTTGCGGTAATAGAATAATCCCGCTCGATTGGAAAATGAGACAGCTAGCGGGGACTTATTACTTTTCCCCTTGTTCCTTCAAATACTTGAGTTCTGCAGCCAGGGCGCGTTTTCTAAGCTGGACGGTTCCGAGCCAGATGCCTACAGCTAATACGACAAGACCCAACAATAACCCGCTAATGTTATTCAGGAACTCGCCGACGACCTCCCACTG
>JBKPQD010000259.1:0-6780 GCA_046733915.1 Chloroflexota bacterium | reverse complement strand
GCCTAGTAAAACAGGGAAATCGTATTGTCCAACCGACAGAGCCCCCAGAACCGGTAAGAAGAAGAGCGCAAGGGGAAACGCGATCAACCGCCAGCGACCGGACCATCCCTCCGTGAGCAGCCACGCGGACAAAAACAGCATCACAAGATTTAGCTCGAACCACAATGTCGCCGCGGCTCGCGCCGGCAACAGCCCCAAATAGAACGTACTCAAGGCATACCAGGGCGGATAAGGGAACCTGGCGAGGAAGAATTTATCAGCCGAGATCCCGGAATATTGCACCGCCAGTGCTTGCACTTTTTCGAGGTCGTAAATAGGAACACGGTGCACCAGGGCCAGGTCCGTGTTGTAAATGGCGCTGAAATCCGAATTCGTGGGCAAAGAGGTAGGGACGTAAAGGGCGATAAAAAGCAGGAGTACGCAAAACAAAGCAATAAATAAAATCAGCAGAAGTGGCCGTCTTGTATTCATTGATATGCACTAGGCGATCTGCGCTCTTTTTGCGATTCGATTCATTAGACTTCGAATCTTCAGCCAGTGGAACGGATAGAGGAAATACCAGTACAAAAATCCTAGCAGTCCGCGCGGGCAGAAAAAAACGGTTTGTGAAACCTCGGTCCCGCGATCGGACGGGTACACACGCCACTCAATCCATTGCTTTCCCAATGGATACGATTTCTCCCTTACCCCTAACCATTGATCCTTGCTAAACGAGGTACGTGCTCCCAGATTTCGGATTTCGTCCCATATCCTGTGCTCTTCTGCCTTGACCCCCCGTTCACGGTAGTTGATAAAGCAACCTTCGTGCTTGAGGGATTTTATACCTTCCCAGCCATCGTCCCAGACGCGCTCGATGTGAGACGGATGTGTTTTTTCCAGGGCATCCTTTGCAGCCGCATCGAAGGGAATCAGCTTGACCTCCGGAAAGACCTGCAGCGCCTCTGGATGTTTGACCACACTATCCGCAGACAAACCGCCGATGAGAGCATACGCAATGGGATACGGGACCGGCGTCAGTATGCCTACGCCAAACGCCATCAACCAGACCGGGAGGCCGGGGATCAAGAACATGCTTCTTCTCAAGCCGCGCAGGCTGGCGTAACGCAGCATCAGATCGCCGTACGTTGTGATATCGGGACCACCGATCTCAAACACGCCTCCGCGCCCGTTCGAGTTGTTTAGAGCCGCAAACAGATAGTCGATCACATTCTGCATGGCAATCGGCTGCGATTGATTCCGCATCCACACGGGACCCGGGATCAGCGGAAAGAGTTCAGTCATAAACCGGATCATTTCGAAGGAAATGCTGCCGGAACCGGTGATCACGCCGGCGCGGAATTCGGTCACGGGAACGCCAGCCTCCCGCAATACGCGTCCGGTCTCAATGCGTGAGCGCATGTGTGGAGCGATTTTCTGTTCAGGGTCGGCAAGCCCACCCAGATAGATGATATGCTCCACACCTGCCTGGGCGGCCGCTAAAGCAAAGGTACGGGCGCTCTCTTGCTCCAGGGAGATGTATCCATGTCCATACGACATGTTGTGAATTAAGTAATAGGCTGTATGCACTCCTTCGAATGCACGCGTCAGGCTGGATGGCATTGTTACGTCGCCTTGCACCACTTCGACATCACGGAACCAGCTGCGACCCTGAAGCCGACGCGGATCCCGGGCAAGGCAGCGCACGCGATAGCCCGCTTCCAACAATCGCGGAATCAACCGGCTGGCGATATATCCCGTGGCTCCGGTGACAAGGATTAATTTATCCATAGGAATGGGCTAATACGCGAGCCCGCGAGGCAATCTGTCGCGTGAGCCCATCGAAAATAAACTTATGGAAGGGCCACATCGCGTACCAGTAAAGAAACCCGAACAATCCATACGGCGCAAAGTACGCAGTCACGGTCAGCAGCGTTTGATCTCCCTGCGGTAGGGATTCAAATTGCAGCCATGCCTTACCCGGCAGTTTCATCTCTGCCCGTAATCGCAGGAGACGATTCGGTTCCACCTCCTCGACGCGCCAGAAATCCAGCGACTCGCCGGCACGGATCTCATCGGGGTGACGACGCCCGCGGCGCAAGCCGACTCCGCCGATCGCCTTATCCAGCCAGCCGCGCATACCCCACGCCCAATCCATGTACAGCCAGCCGCGTTCGCCTCCGATACCTGCAAACGAGCGGAACACATCCTGCGGCGAAAGATCGAGCAGCATCTGGCGAGTTTCCACATACGTGCCCTGCTCTACGGCAAATGTATACGGCTTGACATCGCCTGCAACTGTGACCAGCGCGTCGGACCAGCTGGTCTCCACATTGTCCCGCTGGATGCGACCGAGGGCGAGATGGGTGGCGGTCTGGAAGTCCAGGGGCTTGATCTGTGGAAATAATTTTCGTGCGGCTCCATCCCGGACAATGAGCCGGGCGCTCAAGCCTTCGATCAGTGGCAACACCACCCGCCAGTGGATCGGTGTCACCATATGTACCCAGTATGCCGAAAGGCGCGGCGCATAAAACGGCGTGCGAATGAGGACACGCTTGAGTCCTCGTTCCTTGGCATAACCGAGCAGCATGTCGGCATACGTGAGGCGGGTAGAGCCGCCGATCTCGATGACCTGACCGATACTTTCGGCGGACTTGAGCGCCTCGATCAGATAGGCGAGTACATCGCGGATCGCGATTGGCTGCGCCTCCGAGAAAAACCACGCCGGGCAAATCAGCACCGGTTCACGCTCGGTCAGATAACGGATCATTTCGAACAATGCCGAGCCGGAGCCCACGATCATGCCAGCGCGGAACTCGGTCACCGGTACATGGCTGTGACGGAGGATATAGCCCGTCTCATGGCGGGCGCGCAGATAGGGAGAGAGATCGGCTGTGGGATCCACCAGCTCGCCAAGATAGACAATACGCTCAATACCGGCCGCTTCTGCGGCCTCGGCAAAATTGCGCGCGACTTCAAGATCGCGGTTGGCGTTGATTTGTCCACCTTGCATGCCATGGATCAGATAGTAGGCGACGGAAACATCCTTCATCGCTTCTGCAAGCGTGCCAGGAACAAGAGCATCGCCGCTGACAACCTCCACGTGCGTCAGCCATGGACGTCCCTGCAGCCGGTTCGGATCGCGCACCAGGCAGCGCACGCGGTAGCCCGCGTCGAGCAGGCGCGGCACCAGCCGCCCACCGACATATCCGGTTGCACCTGTGACAAGAATGAGCTTGAAAGAAGACATAAAGCTTTCCGTCGTTGCAAGCTTTCGCTCGCTCGCCACGACGAAAGGGATTGTATCCTACCCTCGGAATTCTATGCTATGATGGCTACTTATGCAGGCGGCGAATTCCTCCACGTCCACTCGCATCCCCGAGCCGCTGATGACCCGGCTTCCTCTGATGTGGTTCTCGCTCGCCTTTCTGACGGGGATTGTTCTCGCCAAGCTGCTGCCTTTTTCGGAATGGGTGTGGATCCTACTGACTCTGGCAAGCATTGCCCTGCTTATTATTTCTCAAGTTCTTGCCCCGACCCTTCCCCCGAATTTTACTTTTCCCCTGCGTCCTTTCACGTTTGTGCTGATCACAGCCCTCTTCCTGGGAGGCTTGCGCTATCAAATCTCCGTGCCGCATTTCAATGCATTTCATATCGCCTTTTACAATGACCGCGATTATGACGTGCTGGTAACCGGGGTTGTAACCGAGCCTCCCGATTATCGCGACAATTACACCAACCTGCGCGTCCAGGTCACGCATGTGGACACCGGAGATCGCGAGTTGCCTGCCAATGGCTTGATTCTGGTGCGCGTCTCCAATAATCAGGCATTCCATTATGGAGATATTGTCCGTTTGCGCGGCAAGTTGAAAACACCGCCGGAGAATGAGGATTTTTCGTATCGCGATTATCTGGCAAGACAACACATTCATTCCTATATGCCGACTGCCGAAATAACGATCCTGCCTGGCAAGGGAGGCAATCCGTTCTCACGCGCCATGTATACGCTCAAAGACAAATCGCTTGAGAATATTTATCGCATATTCCCGGACCCCGAGTCCTCGCTCATGGCGGGAATCCTGCTCGGCGTGGATACCGGTCTTACCGACAGGCTGCAACAAGCGTTCAAGAACACAGGCACGGCGCACATCATTGCCATCTCGGGATTCAACATCAGCATCATCGCCGGGTTGTTCGTGACCTTCTTCAGCAAATTCCTCGGCCCACGGCGCGGCTCAATTTTGGCAATTATCGGTATTGTCTTTTATACACTGCTCGTCGGCGCCGACGCGGCGGTGGTCCGTGCGGCGATCATGGGCAGCCTGGCATTGTTCGCAAGACAAGTCGGCCGGCGGCAGTTTGCACTGAACACACTTCTGACGGTCGCGTTCGTGATGTGTTTGTGGAATCCGTTGTATATTTGGGATGTAGGCTTTCAGCTCTCGTTCTTTGCCACACTCGGTTTGATTCTGTACGCCGAGCCATTTTCGAATTTTGCGAATAAAATGATCACCAGATACTTTCCACGGTCGACCGCGGAAAAAGTTGCCGAGCTTTTTTCTGAATTTGTCCTGCTTACTTTTGCGGCGCAACTGACCACGATCCCGATTATGGCGTACCAATTCCAGCGCATTTCGCTTGTTTCCTTTATCGCCAATCCATTCATCCTGCCTCCACAACCGGCAGTCATGATTTTGGGTGGACTGGCGATGTTGCTGAGTCTTATCTGGCTGCCGCTTGGACAGATCGCGGCCTGGGTTGCCTGGCCGTTTGTCGTGTACACGATTCGCATGGTGGAGTTATTCGACCGCGTGCCGCACGGAACGCTTGTCCTTGGAAGTCTTTCGATCTGGTTTGTGATTTTCTTTTACGCTGTGCTTTTCGCCGTAACGTTTGCCGGTCCCAGTCTTAAGGAGCGGGCGGAATCACTTAAAGGGCGAGTCAGCGCGATTGGCGTGGGCGCGGGCCTGCTTATCCTGGTGATTGGCTTGTTACTGGTTTGGCGCGCCGCATCGGCTGTCCCCGATAAGCGCCTGCATCTCACCTTCCTGGATGTTGGCTCGGCGGACGGTATATTGATTAAGACGCCCACCGGGAAACATGTCCTTATTAACGGCGGTGACAGCGTCACCAATCTTTCGGATGAGCTGGGTCGAAGATTGCCTGCGTTCAATCGCAAACTGGATTGGCTCGTCATCGCCGGGACAGAGGAAAATGAAGTCGCCGCGCTGCCGCGCGTGATCGAGCGTTACCCTCCCGACCAGGTCTTGTGGAGTGGCAACCGCGAGGCGTCCTTCTCGTCGCGCGTGCTGAATGAATATTTGTCCTTACAGGATGTGCAGGTGACGAACGCCGAATCCCAACAGGTCCTGGATTTGGGCGAAGGTGCAACATTGACGGTACTGGCATCCGGTCCGCGCGGCGCGGTGCTGTTGATCGAGTGGGATAATTTCCGCGCCGTCCTCCCGATCGGGATGAGCTTTGAAGCACTGGATGATTTGCACGAGGGCGCAGATATCGGCCCGGTGAGCCTGCTCTCGCTCGCCGATTCGGGATACGCGCCTTCGAACCCTCCGGAGTGGATCGCAAACTTGAATCCGGAGTTGATTTTATTGAGCGTCAGTGCAGCGGACGAAAACGGTATGCCTGACCGCGAAGTGATGGAGACGATTCAGGATTATGATGTGCTTCGCACCGATCAAAACGGTTGGGTGGAAGTCACCACAGATGGCAACCAAATGTGGGTGAACGTGGAACGCGGTGAAAAATAGTTTATTTTTAACGAATCAGAGGAGACGCTATGAGTGACCTGACGATTAACAAATCACAAGAGCAGGGCAAATCGCTCGTGACGGTATTACACCTAAACGGACAGCTCGATGGAAGTACGGAAAGTCAATTGCTGGAGGCAGCACGCCAGGCGCATGAAGAGGGTGCGAGACACTTATTGCTCGACTTGAGCGAGCTCACCATCCTGACCAGTGCCGGGCTGCGCGCCATCCAGAACATCCTGAGATTATTTACTCCGCAAGAGGATAAAGAGCTGATTCGCAGGCATGGGGACGAGCCTTATAAATCCCCTTACTTTAAGCTGGTTTGCCCCAACCCACAGATTTATTACATCTTGAATATCTCCGGATTTTTACAAAACCTTCTGATCTACAATGATCTCAATGAAGCTGTTGGCTCCTTCGCCTAGTGTCCTAAGAAAGCTAAATCTATTTGTATCATTCTCTGCCTGTCTAATTTCTTCCTTCTCTGCACTTAAGAAATTAGGATATCCGCTGATTGGCATCGACGATGCCAATATTTATTTTGTATATGCCAGGAATTTTGCGAATGGGCATGGATTTGTCTACAACGTGGGCGGGGAAAGGGTCGAAGGCTTTACATCCTTCTTATGGACGTTAATCTCGGCGCTCGCCTTTAAACTTTTTACGTACCCCGAGCTTACGCTATTAATCATCAATATCGTGCTGGTCAGTCTCGGCATTGCCTGTGCACTCAACTTTCTGCAGGACGCTTTAGCAGACAGCGGAAAAACCAAAGCAGCTGCGATAGGTTGGTCAGCCCTCTATCTTGTTCTGGTTTTTACTTCGCCGCGCTATATTGTGTGGAATACCCTCACATTAATGGAAAATGCTTTATGGAGCACCTTATTGCTCCTTACAACGCTTTTTTCCATTCGGGAAGAACTACCCGCTCGCACCATCAATCTCCAGTTCATTCCGCTGGCAGTCCTGCTTCTTATGACAAGACCGGAGTCGATCCTATGGGCAGCAGTCTTTATCTTAATTCTTTTCC
>JBKPQD010000258.1:0-12164 GCA_046733915.1 Chloroflexota bacterium | reverse complement strand
GGGCGAGAACATGCCGCAAAAGGGATGGCCGGCAGCCGGCGAAATCGACATTATGGAGCACATCGGCCGCGAACCGGACCATATCTATGCCACGATCCATGCTCCTGGCTATTCCGGTGGGAACGGGGTGGGCTCCAACCTGATTGTTTCTGCAGATTCACTCAAAAATGACTTTCACGTCTTCGCCATTGAATGGCAGGAGAATGAGATCCGCTGGTATTTTGATGACCAGGAATATTTTAAGGTCACTGCTAGTGATGTCCCCGATCAATGGATCTTCGACCATCCATTTTTCATTATTTTGAATTTAGCCGTGGGTGGGCGCTGGCCAGGGTATCCGAACACGACCACGACTTTTCCCCAATTTTTGTTTGTAGATTATGTGCGCGTGTACCAGAAGCCATCGTGACAAGCACATCAAGCCATTACTGATTTACAACAGGCTGCTGATCTTCCTCCGGCTCCATCACATCTGCGGGAATGGCTTCCTCGTGCGCCCTGGGCAGTTCCGCTTCCCTGCCAAACCAGAAAGAGGCAACCGGATTGGTTTTGATGAACAATTCATACAAAATAATGGGACCGAGCACACCCATGAAGAACGCCAGCCAGATGGAAAGAGGCAGATTTCCAGTCACTGCCAGAATCTTTTGTCCCCAAAAATCCTGAATGGGAACGTGGAAGAGCAACAAGATCAGCGATATCTTCCCGCAATACTTGAAAAACGAAGCCAGCCAGTTAGTATGCAACTCGATCTGCCGCGAGAGCGCCAGGACAAACAGAATACCGATAATCGCCTCGATCGTGTTGACGACAAAGGACTCGTACACACGTGTATTGAAATCGATGCGTGCGCTGAAAACCACATTCAAAACGATCATCAGTATGCCCGTGCCGATCAGGATGAATCCGTTGCTGAACAAGCGTTCCGAAGTGAGAGGACGCGCCTCGCATCCTAAAATGAAGAAGAAGCCGCTCAGCAGCACCAGATCCAGGCTGAACGGCAAGCCGAACAACTCATAATTTTTGCCGAAGATCCAAAGCGAAAATGGATAAAATGTTTGCAGGAAGAGACTGGCAATGCCGAGCGTAAGAAGCAGGAGGATCCATCGAATCCAGCGGTGATCCACCCTTGTCAGAACTGCATAAAATAAAAATGCATACAGACTCACAGCGAATAGATGCGGCAGGAACCACAATTGCACCCAATCCAGATAATATCCCGCTCCATACAATGATTTGATAATCCGTGCCAGTGCCGTCTGAAAGCCCATTTTCCCAAAGGAGAGCGAAATAAAGTAAATCAGGAAAATGGTGAAGAAATACGGCTTCATAATGGCATGGAAGCGCCTCTTGAAGAACTCCCAAAGACCAATACCTGTTTTGAAAAAATAGCCGGAGAGGAAAAAAAACAGCGGCATGTGGAACGAGTAAATGAGCTTATGTCCAAACGGAGAGATCGCCGCAAAGTCGTTATGCCCCATCACGACGAGCAGAATGCCAATCCCTCGCGCAATATCGATATATTCGATTCGTTTGGATATGGACATCGTTTCTCCGCTCTGGATTTTACCCCGCAAACTCGAATGTAGGCATACCCTCCACAGTGGTCAGGAGACGGAATACGCCACCTGTAAGTGGATACTGATTCAGAGAGTTTGTATCCAGGCCGATGCGGGCCGAGGTGATGTAGAGTTCGTTCCTGTCCCGCCCGCCGAACGCGCACGAGGAGACGTTCTTGGCTGGAACCGGGATTTGTTCAAGCAGGCGGCCCGAATTCGGATTCCATTTGGTCACCTGCGCGCCGCCCCACATGGCGATCCATAGATTGCCATCGCTATCGGACGTCATGCCATCCGGCCAGCCCAGAGAAAGAGGCACGGAAATAACGCAACGGGAGTTCGCCAGCTCGCCGGTGTCCAGGTTGTAATCAAAAGCTCTCACTTCTCGGGTGGGTGTATCAATGTAGTAGAACGTTTGGTAGTCCGGGCTCCAAGTCATACCGTTGGAGACGGTGCTGTTGCTCAGGAGTTTGGCGATCGATTTTCCATCGAAGGAATACAACGAGCCATGGGGGTGCTTCTCTTCCATATCCATGGTACCGGCCAGAAAGCGGCCACGCGGGTCGCATTTGCCGTCGTTGAAGCGGTTGGTCGAAGGCTCATCACGCAAAGCGGAAAGAGGCGCCAGTTGCAGGGAATCAAGGTCCAGGCTTGCGAATCCTGACCGGGTCGTCAGGATGAATCCACCGGCTTGGCGCGGGGAAAGGCATCCGATCAGGTCCTCCAATTCGACGAGGAGATCTGCCCCGGCATAGATGCGCTTGTTCAGAATGTCGATCCAGTACAGCATCTGACTGCGCGCATCCCAAACGGGACCTTCTCCCAGCGTGGCTTTTGCATCAAACAGCAGTTCAGGTTTCATGTTGTTCTTGGGTTTGCAGGGGTGTGGTAACCCCGCCCTTATCTAGAACCAATCTCGTTTATAGAAAATAAATGTGGCAACCGCGGTGAGCGCAATGGCAATGCCAATGAGCGTAAGAAAAGCAAAAGGATGATCCCCAAAAGGGAGGGTGACGTTCATTCCGTAAAACCCTGCCACAATGGTGGGCAAATTGAGGATGATCGTGAGGGCGGCGAGAACCTTCATCACCCCATTAAGATTGTTAGAGATGATCGAAGCAAAAGCATCCATCATGCTCGAGAGAATCTCAGTATTGATGTTAGTCATCTGAATGGCTTGCTGGTTTTCGGTCAGCACATCTTCGAGCAGGTCTTGATCATCTTCGTAATAGTTAAAGATCTGCGTGCGCTGCACGCGTTCCATCATCACTTCATTCGAGCGCAATGCTGTAGCAAAATAGGTAAGGCTTTTTTGATACCTGAGCAATTCCAGCACTTCGCGGTTACGCGTGGATTTTTGCAGCTTGTCTTCGATTGTCTCCGTCATACGGTTAATTTCGCGCAGATGAGTTAGATAGCGCGTGGCTGTTTCCAAAAAGATATACAACGCAAAACGATAGCGCTTGCTGGTCTTAAGCAGACGATACTTCCCATTCGCCAGGACTTTGAACATCTCTTTGTCGTAGCGGCAGATCGTGACAATCGTGTTGCCTCGGATCATGATTCCAAGCGGAATCGTGATGAAGGGAATGTCTTCTTTCGGCTGCGAGTGCGGAACGCGGAGCAGGATGAAGGTGAACTCATCGTCCCGTTCCATGCGCGCCATTTCGTCGAAGTCAAGTGAATAGTTGATGTAATCCACATCAATCCCCCAATTGACCAGCTTTTCAATCTCCTCGGGCGTGGGATCGATCACCTTAACCCATGTGCCGTTCGCCATGGAGTCCAACGTTTCGAGTCCCTGCTCGGTCGTTTTGTAAATCGTGAGCATGAGTGCCTCCTGTGCGTGAGATCATCACGCCAGAGGCACCCGCCTCTCTCGTGATGTCGTTAAATTTGTCGTGCCACGCGTATTACACGCCAGATACTTGGCGGTTTGCTCTCTTGTGATCCAAGATCACTTTCTTCAGTACTCCACATGATTCGTCCTTACTGTTCCCATTCGCTTTGGTATTTTACGCCGGAAGGAGGAATCCCACAATCCATGATGAAAAGATTCATCCGGTTTGGTATTTTCGCGGCCGCTTGACAGTCCTTTCAAATTGCGTTTCAATGTCCCGGATGATTCCTCGTCTCGACGGTTTACGCTCCATCGCATTTCTGCTCTCAAAGACCTTTTCTTTCCACTTCTTGACGCTTCCTAACAAAAATTGGAAGCCGTCTTCGCCATAGAACAGCATCACCGATCATGATCAAGCAATGGAAGTTATCCTTCACGGCAGAAGAAGCAATCGCCGTTGGTTTGATTGCGCTGGGGATTCTATTACGCTTGCGCCAATACCTGACCGGGCGTTCACTCTGGCTTGATGAAGCCATGCTGGCTTCGAGTATTGTCGATCGCGGCTTCGCTGGTTTGTTCCAACCCTTAGAATATGGCCAGGGCTCGCCGATCGGCTTTTTACTGGTCGAAAAAGTTTTCCATTTGCTGTTCGGTCGGAGCGAATATTCGCTGCGATTGTTCCCCTTGTTGGTCGGGATTGCTTCGGTATGGCTGTTTTATCTACTTTTAACACGCGTCACAGCCGGACCGGCACTGCTCACCGCGCTGGCGTTATTTGCTCTGAACCCACGTCTCATCTACTACTCTTCGGAAGTAAAGCAATATATTCTCGACGTCGCGTTCACAATCGGCATTCTCTTCCTGGCGATACCCCTGTTTGACATCCAGCCGCAGCGACGAGATTTTCTCCGGTTAGCATTCACCGGCTTCGTTGCATTGTGGTTTTCCCATCCTGCGTTATTTGTGCTGGCTGGCGTCGGTCTGAGCCTGGCGATCGTTTACCTCCGGCGACGCGATTATGAAAGTTTGAAGCTCGCTGCGGGGATCGGGATGTTTTGGCTGGTCACATTTGGCTTTCTCTATGTTCTGCTTTTGAAACGCATCCAGCAAGATGCATTCATACAGGAATATTGGCAAGCCGGCTTTGTCCCTCTCCCACCGTGGAACGATGCCAGTTGGTTTGTGGAAAATATTCGCCAGAATATTGGAGTGCAGTTTGGAATCCCATATGCGACCTATATTGTGTTTGGACTCATTCTAGTGGGTTGGGCAGTAGTATGGCGCAGCAATCAAAGCCTTGCCATCTGCCTCGGGCTGATCTTCTTTATCACAATGGCAGCCTCCGCGCTTCAGATTTACCCGGTAATCGAGCGCTTGATCCTGTTTTTGATCCCAATTGGATTAATTTTGCTCGGCAAATTCGTCGAAGCGGTGTACCAACGTTTCCAAGCGCATGTAGTTGCAGATAGATTTGCGGTAGCGATGATTGCTGCCTTTCTGATCTATGGACCCCTGACCACATCCTTTAGCTATTTCATTCAGCCAAAATACTATGAACATATTCGCCCTGCCATGGGAGTTTTACAGGAGATGTGGCAAAACCAGGATCTTATGTACGTCTCCTACGGTGCGGTCCCTGCATTTCGGTTTTATGCTCCGATGTATCAGTTGAGCGATGCCTTCTATATCTCCAACAGGCTGGAGGACTACAACGATCCCGCTAAGATTCGCCAGCAACTGGAAACCTTAAAGGGACAGCCGCGGGTATGGATTTTGATCTCGCATGTATATGAAAAAGATGGCTTTAACGAGAAGGACTTCATCCTTGATTATCTAAAGAAAAATGGAGATAAGAAACAAGAGTTCCGCGTGCCGGGCTCATCCGTCTATTTATACCTGTTCGATCTGAGGAAGTAGCGGGAGGGACTATCTCACAAGTCTCAAAAACAGCAAACCGGCCAGCAGCGTCATCGCCGCGCCAAACAAGAAGGGAGCACTGGCGCCAAATCCCACCCATGTGCCTGCACCTTGCCACAGTAAACCCGCAATTACAGAAGCGGGTAGTGCGGTGATCCCAACAGCAGCGTTGTAGAGTCCATAAGCGGTGCCGCGATTGGATCCAGGGACGAGGTCCGCAACCAGGGCACGCGCTGTCCCTTCGGTGGCGGCATAGTAAAAGCCGTACAAAGTGAAGAGGATCCACACCTGCCAGCCGGTCTGCGAGAATGCGAATCCCAGGTACACCAAGCCGTACGCGATCCAGCCTGCGATCATCAGTTTACGCCGCCCAATCTGATCGGAGAGCGCGCCCAACGGACCGGCGAAGATCGTGTACACGGCGTTGAACGTCAACGACATCCCCATCACCTGCAGGATGCTCAAACCGCGTTCCTGTCCGCGCAGCAGAATGAAGGCATCCGAGGAATTTCCCAGTGTGAAGAGGATGACCACGAACAGGAAGTACTTAAAGCGCGCGTCCACTTCTCGAAACGTGAGGCGCTTCAGTTCGGACGTTTGGCCCGCTCCCGCCACCTCGACCGCGCCCAACGCGAGTACGATCACTGCCAAAACACCAGGAATAATACTGGCAAGGACAATCAAGCGAAACGTCGGGACGGTGAGTAACAGCGACTGGGCTTGACTCCGCCAAATGATAAAGGCGGCGATTGCCAATCCAAGGAAGGCGCCAAGCGTATCGCTGGCGCGGTGAAGCCCAAAGGCAAGCCCGCGCTGATCTGTATCCACCGAATCGGCAACCAGCGCATCGCGCGGTGCAGTGCGAATTCCTTTCCCGATCCGGTCTGCTACGCGGACGCCGAGCACCCATCCCCAGGCACTGGCAAAATATAAAAGCGGCTTGGTAAACGCGGATAGGGCATAGCCGGTGACGGCGAACGGCTTGCGTTTGCGCAGCCGGTCTGAGAGCGCCCCGAAAATGATTTTCAATACGCTGGCGGTGGTCTCAGCGACACCCTCGATCAAGCCAATGACCGCCGTCCGCACGCCGAGAATGTTCGCAAGAAAGAACGGGATCAGGTTGAGCAGCATCTCAGAGGAGATATCGTTGAGCAGCGATGTCGCCGACAGAATCCAGACATTGCGTGGCAAACGACCCAAACGTTTCGATTGCATGGAAACTCCTATTGCAGTTCTTCCAAAAGTTGCTGCGCTTGTTGCTTTCCTTCTTGGAGAGCTTTGCGGCCTGCAGAGGTCAAACGGTAGTACTTGCGTGCCTTTCCCTCCACCACGCGCGTTTCGCAGGTCAATAGTTTCTGCTCTTGGAGCGCGTGCAAAATGGGGTAGAGAGTACCCGGGCTTAGACGGTAGCCATGCTCGGTCAGTTCCTCGATCAACCAGAGACCGTAAACCGGTTCGCGCCCGGCATGATACAGGATGTGCAATTTCACAAAACCAAGAAAGAGATCGTGCTGAACTTTCATGTTATCGTTTTTCGTTATCGAATTTCGATAAGATTATCCTAAAAAAGAATTCCCCTGTCAAGCTACCAAACTGGGTCACTACAAGAAATCCTTCACACCGCCTGATTCCTTAGCAAATTACGGTTCTGTGTCCGGGCGGATAATATCAGAACTAAAAAGACGGAGTATTCCTCAGCCTTTTCGTTTACTCCTCACCGCTTTCATTGTCCGGTGCGCTGGGTTGGTCAATTTTCAGCACTTCTCCGTGCACATTGATCACAATCCGGAAGCCGACCATGCCAAGATAGATGCGCATGTCCTCCGGAATTCCTGTTTGCAGCAACTGGTCAAACTGCTGGTCAATATTCTTGAGCTGGTTTTCCAGCATTGCCTTGGTGAAGATATCCTCCTGCCCGATCATTTTCGCAGTTTGCTCAGAAAGATACTCTTCACTACCCTTCATCATCCCCGCAATCTGCGAGAGTACCACGCGGTCCACTTGCTCGGAGGGGATGTGTCTGCGGAAGCCGGCATCGTTGACCACATAGAATGGCTCACTGCCTACCGAGGCGGTCTCCGCGACGTTGCCATTTTCGTCGATGACCAGGCCGGCAAAAAGAGGTTGGAGCGGCATATCAGTCTTTCTTTTGTTTGCCTTCCACAGCCGCGAGCAGAATTGCCGCAGCAAGTCCGAGGCGACGGTCGAGGCGGTTCGTGGTGTCCATCCGGAAGTCGAGATCCAGCTCATAGCGGAAGGGATTGAAGCGTTGTTTAAGATCGGCAACGCGCGTATCGCCAACAGTAATGTCGTAATTCTGCGGCAGCCAGGATCCAAGCAGGAAGCGGCGCAGCAACGCCATGGGTACGCTGTCTTCAAATAGCTTGCCGATCAGCCGGTCATTCGCATCAAGCACTTCCCATTCATCGCGCAGGATAGACCGCAGTCCTCTGCGGCGCAAAACGCCGACCTTTTGATTCATCTCGGTATCGACGACATCGTAAGCGGCCGAAAAATCGAGGATCTGGCGCGCCTTGACGCTCAACACTTCCTGGCTTTTGCCCTCATCGCTATAGACACGGATATCTTCACGCAGGCGGAACATCTTCTGCTCGCTAAACATCACCAGCCTGCCGGCCGGGTCATAGAAGCGAAATTTGCCGGTCAGGGCGATCGCCTGGCGCCGAAGTAAATAGTTTGGAAATTGAAAAATAGAATTCATACTTTCTCCTTACCATAAAAATGAGGCGGAATGCTAGCCCGCCTTACAAACTAAAAAACATGAACTTGTGTGCCTTGCCCCGGCACGTGCAAATAATCCTCATCCGGTGGGACAACCGGCTGAGTCCAGCGATAAATGAATTTTGCCGCCTCGGATGGCAGATTCACACAACCATGACTGCGCGGCCGGCCATAATCATTGTGCCAGTACGTGCCATGGAAGGCGTTGCCCGCGCCGGTGAAGAATGAACACCAGGGTACGCCCGGCAGACTGTACACGGTTTCATTTTCTACAGCATCACCTTCATTGGTCATGTGGACGGATGGCCCCTTGTGATAGGTTAGGAATTCACCCTTCGGAGTATCCGTCCCTTTGACGCCGCTCGAGCAGCGCTCGGAGAAGACGAGCTTTTCTCCTTCAAACGCTGTGACGAGCTGCGTGGAAAGATCCACGACGATCTTTTTCTCCTCCTGAGGAACCTCCGGTGATGCCAGTGTCAATTCGTCATTCGGGACTAATCGCATGTCATGGGCGGCAACGTAAAAATATTTCTTGAGATAAAAGTCGTAGATCTGGTACCAGATGCTTTTTTCATCGCGCGTGACAACAGTTTTCGTGACCCAGTGTGTCGTACCATAGTAAACACGATAGCCCGTATCGGCGTATACAAAGGGGTCTTTCCTGGTAATGCTGTACGGGACCGTGATCTCGCCGACCTGCCCTTTTTCAGGAATCTCAAATTTCGGTTTCTGATAATTCGTTTCGACCGGCTGGATCCAGCCGGAGTAGGTGAACCCTTCCCCGTTGATTTCATACCAGACGCTGTTATATGGATTTCCCTCTTCGCCATTTTCCATGATCGAGGTGATATCCAGAATTTGGTCGGCGCCAAAAACATGGATCTTATTCGCTTTAAACGTTGGCGCGTCATAGAGTGGAATCCCGCTCCAGGTAATACGTCCTTGTTTGGGAGGGTCTGCAGCCAGGGCACGGTCGAGGCGCAGGTCCTTGAGCGCAAAAGCGAGGGTGCCGCCACTGGCAAGTTTGAGAAATTCACGACGAGTGATCTGGGGATTGAGCATGGAATAAGTTTAACCGCAAACATGCAGAGTGGAGGAGTACTCTGATTGGCTATTATGTTTCTCTTATGCAGGAAAGACCTGTTAGGGAGTCGGTGTGGGGGTACGAGTTGGCCGACGGGTGGCTGTAGGCGTAAAGGTCTGCGTCGGTACTCTCGTGTCGGTTGGTCGGGGCGTCCTGGTGGGCGTTCGACTTGGCGTGGTGGTCACCTTTGGTGTGGGCAGTTTGGCCTCGAGCTCGGCGAGATGCTGTTCGGCTTGATCCCGGAACCCAACTGGAAGGGCATCATCAGGCAAGGCTAATAATTTTTGCCAGTATTCCGCTGCCTTTGCCCAATTTTGGCGCGCTTCGTAGACGATGGCGCCCCAGAAATACACCTGGGCTTTTTGTTCATCCGTTTCTGCCAGCGCATCCGCTTTATCCAACTGGAGCAGCGCGCTGCCATTGCGACCCTGCAGCAGGTGCAAGCGCAGAACGGCAATGTTGGCATCGAAATTGTCAGAGTAGTAGAGTAGAACTTTGTCAATATCCTCGTCGGCTTGATCGCCATGCCCCAGTTCCACATTCGAGAGGAAGCGATAGAGATACGGCTCGCGCTCGTTGCGATCTAACGCGACAGCCTTGTTCATGGCGTCGATCGCGTCCTCGTAATCCTGGTTTTCAAATTCCATTTTACCCAGCAGCAGATAGGCGGCACTATCATCGGATTTATATTTAAGATAAAGGTCGAGCGCCTTGACTGCTTCTTCATGATTGCCCAACTCGGCGTAAATCTGACCGAGCATTAGATAGGTAGGCAGGTACGTCACATCCAGCTGATTGGCGCGCTGCGCTGCTATAAGAGCCTGCTGTGTATCGCCTTCCTGGAAGCGTGCCTGGGCGAGGGTAAAGTACACCAGAGGTGAGCTGTTTTTTAACAAAGGATCGGCTTTCGCCAGGTCGTTCAATGCCCCAGAAAGGTTATTTTGTCTCAGCCTGGCTTTGGCACGTTCGAGATAGGCCTCACCGAAGTTGGGATCGAGACGAACAGCTTCATCCAAAAAGGAGGTAACATCCGTGTTTGGGTCAAGACCCAGCCGGGCGCGCGCCAATCCGACATAGCCGGGACCAAAATTCGGATTCACCCTGAGGCTGGATTGATAGGCAGTGATCGCATTGGGATATTCACCCTTGAAGCGATAGGCTTCTCCAATGTAATAGTACACATCCGCTGCTTCTGGTTCTGATTTGAGGATCTCCTGCATACCGCGGATGACCTCGTCCCAGTTGCCTCTTTCGTACGCGATCTTTACAGAGCGATAGATATCATTGGTCAATGGCGAGCGGGGTGTAACGACATACAACGGTGTCGCGGTGTAGGGCGCGGGTAATAATTCGGAGAGCGGGGCGGACGTGCCCACCAACGCTGGTTGTCCTGTGGCGTTGATCGATGTTGGAGTCAGGGTCCAGGTCGGAGATGGTCCCGGCGTGTTCGTCGGTATCGTGGATTGTTGACCGATGCGCGGGATGATAAACCCAAATACAACCGCGGAAACGATCAATGCACCCAGAGCAACGAAGCCACCGATTCTTGCCACCGGGCTGGCTCGCACCGCTTCCCAACCTTTGAGCTTGGGCTTCTCGTGCGCCAGTAAGAGTCGCTCTTCCCAAACCCGCGGACGGTTGGCCGGAAACGGCTGGACGGATTCATCGGGGGGCAAGGCACCGTGCAGGATCAAGCCGCGTTTGGCGGTCGCATTTTCCGGGTCCAGTTTGAGCGCGGTTTGCAGGCAGTAAATCCGCTCCTTGGTGGTGTCCACCGTGGCGCTCATCCAGATCCAATAGGTTGCGTTACTCTGATTGGTCTTCAGCAAACCCGTGAGCAGTTCACGCGCACGAGTTTTTTTCCCCTCCCGTAAGGCTTCCACTGCTTCTTGGAAAACAACGTCGTTGTCGTCAGCCATGCTTTAATTTTACCGCACTCATTTGCAAATCGTACCTACAAGCACCCCAGTCTGTACTGGTGGCCGCCGTCGTCAACATGCTCTTCAACGCTCATTTTTCTTGCGGAATGATATAGAAGATGAATATTGACCCATAAGACCAGATTTAGGCCCGCGCGGACTCGCGAAATTCTTCCACCTGGTATGTCATCACTTCCAAGTGTTTCTTGCGCCACAGGTCCGGATTGGCACCCATTTTGTAGCAAAGATTGCCGAGGAACTCGGCGCGGTCAGGAATCTTCTCCCAAACTTGAGGCAGGAAGGTCGCTCGCCGGAATCCATCCCGCACGATGACCCCGTCTACATGGGGCCGCAGTTTGGAAAGCAGGTCCTCCGGATCTTTGTATTCCAACGGAACAGGACGCGTCAATCGCGAAATCTCGACTTCGATTGCGTTCAATTCGCCTTCACTTACCGGAAGGAAGCGCGGATCTTCCAGGGCAGCTGCGACGGCGTGTTCGCGCACATCTTCAGCCAGAGGCTGGTACGGCTCCAGCGCTCCAATGCATCCGCGCAATTGGCCGCGCACAGTCAGCGTGACGAATGAGGCGCCGGGTTCGAGCAAACGCGGCGTCAACGCGGATGCATCCAGAGGAGGAAGCTTTTCGTTTTTGACGCCATGCAGGAGTGCCTCGCGCGCCAGGCGGAGCAAGGTCTGTTGTTCTTCAGGAGTGAGTTTATCTTCCATAACATCAATCCCTTTCGACGCAGCTTCACCGCGTAAATCAGGAGGGTTGAGGTGTGGTGATACTCCAATAAACACGATTGTGATAAACCAGGGGAATCCCTTCGCCTTCGCCGTGCGCCGCAATCACCTCAGCCACAAACAACGTATTCTCACCAACAGGCAGCACCTGCGCCACACGGCAATTGAAAAACGCCATGCCACCTTTGAGGAGTGGCGCAGGAATGACAAGCGTCTCTGTAGAAACGCCATCAAAACGATCGTGGATCTGCGTCTTCCCGGCAAACCGGTCGGATAGTTCCTTTTGATAGGAGGACAGAATAGTAACTGAAAATTCATTCGATTTGACGACAAGATCGTGTGTATGTGTGAGCTGCCG